>DCJJ01000029.1 GCA_002320515.1 Dialister sp. UBA1703
CCTGTCTTACGAAGCATATTGCTCACATGGAAGCTGACAGTTCGTATGCTCATGTGCAGTTCATCTGCTATTTCCTTGTAGGACAGGTTGCGGCAGACCAGGCGCAGAATATCCAGTTCCCGATCTGTCAGTGTCACCCCCTGGATGCCGAAGGTCACCTGGCCCCGGACATCGGGAAAAATATGCTCCCCTGCCATAGTCTTCTCCAGGCAGTCCATAAATTCCCAGGCCGTGCTTTCTTTGTAGATAAAGCTGTCCGCTCCGGCGCTTCGGGCCATTTCCAGAAAGCTGATATCCTGAAATCCGGTCATAATGATGATTTTAGGAGGGTTCTTACGCTCCTTCAGGCGCTTTGCCAGAATAATGCCGCTGTTCTTTCCCTCCATGCAGATATCCAGAAGAATCGCATCGGGATGAAGCTGGTCACAGACCGGCTTCACCAGCTCTGAAAAGGGCAGGGCACTCACTACCTCAATATGGCTCTGCCCTTCAAAGATTTTGACCAGTCCCTCCAGCAGGATTTTCTGGTCATCCACAATCATAAGCCGAATCATAGACATCCTCCATTTCCAGAAAAGCATTGAACGAATCAGTGTTTCCTTAAGGTAATCACAAAGTGCGGAGCAGTCTTATACTGAAGGTCTGCTCCCAGATTCCGGGCGCACTGTTCCATGGCCCTGAGGCCGGTTCCCCGCCGAAGAGGGCCTTTTAATCCCCTGCCATCATCGACAATCCTAAGGGCTGTCTCTCCGTCCCTGCCAAAGGTCACTGTTATGGATCCGGCCTGCCCGTGGAGAAGTGCATTGGTGAGGGCTTCCCGTATGATATGAACAAATTCTCCCGCCCGAAAGGTATCATCGGGCAGAGCCCCCTTTTGGATGACCGAGACCCCCAGTCTGCCATAAGCAGCAATGAGTGCATCCAGTTCTTCCTTCGGGTCTGCCATTCTGTCCTCTCGCAGATCTGCCATCATGTCTTCCAGGCTGGGAAGAATAGTGCTGTAATCGCTGATATTCTGATTATTCAGGAGCCGCTGCAGGATGGTAATGCGCTGCCCTAATATATCATGGATTTTATAGCGCAGATTTTCCATAGTCTTCCGTGTCTGCAGTTCCACCATGTTTCCGAGTGCATCTTTCACCGCCGCATTCCGCTCCTTCAGCACCCGGTTCTTTTCGTCCAGCTCCTGGTTCAACCGATAGAGGTCCGTCACATCGGATGCAGTAATCTGCCAGCCGGACTCACTGCGAAAGTGGATGGGATGGCGCTGCAGGAGCCAGGCCTCTCCGGACTCCAGGATGAAGAGCATATCCGGCCCGTGGCGCTCCATGGAAAGACCCGGCCTGCCGTCACAAAGGGGCAGCAGGTGCCAGAAAATATTGCCATTGCGAACTACCGTGCCAAGAATCTTCTCCATCACCTCGTACATGGTGAAATTTACAAGCACCGGTTCCCCTTTTTCCTGACTGATGAGAAGGCCCTCATCCAGGCAGTCCACCGCCGTCTGGATGGAGCGGGCCGTGAGCTGCTGCCGGTAACGGCCATAAGTTTCAGGGAAAAGGCGCAGCAGCCGCCATGCCAGGAAGGCCAGGGAAAGGGCCAGGGACCAGGGCAGGATGTCATCAAATACAGGCCATAAAAGAAGGGAAGCCCCTAAAATCCACAGGCTCCGGGCCCGTCGGTCATGAAACCAGTACAGAGCACTCAGCGTACCCGCCAAAACTGCAGCCCACCGCCAGATATCGGTGCCGTGGGCATAAACGACACCATCCCTGCCGTCCGTAAAAATTTCATATAACACCGCCATAACTGCCAGAAGCAGGATAAGACTGCTCCCTTCCAGACATTTCCGTCCCAGATGGCTGAATTCCGCCTGGGGCATGAGGAAATAATAAAGGACGCTGTTCACCAGGAAGAGAACCATGGAAACAACAATGAAAAGCAGGATTTCCCAGGAAGGAAGTGTGTATAAGTTAACCATAATGTTTCCCTCCTATGTGAATGAATCGGTGCTTTCCCTGGAAAGCCGAACCGTGAGTCTTGTGCCATAGCCCGTGTCATCACATTGTACAGAAACATCATACTCCGACAGAGCCTGCCAGGAAGCAGGGCGGGTTTCTCCTTCTTTTTCTTCCAGCACTACGGAAAAAATCCAGTCCTTCTCCGTCTCTTTGAACCGACAAAGCCAAAAAGCTTCTCCCCGGGCCAGTACCTCTTCTCCCACATCCTCGAAAATATCATAGAGCGTCAGGGCTGCCTGCACCGGCAGATTTCCCTTCAAATCAAAGCCCACAGAGCCCCGGAGCCCGGCCTTTTCCAAATATCGCCAGGATTCCTCCACCGCCATAGCCAGTTCCCGGGCATCCAGCATGCCTGCCTCCTTTCCCTGCAGGAGGAGGATACATCGCTTTTTCAAATAGCAGGCCAGGATATGAAGACGGCTGATGACTGCATCGGTGTGGGGCCCGGGCTTTGCGGTCTTCAGATAAGCCAGCCTGTGCCGGATGGCCGGCTGCTTGCGGGCAATGATTTCCTCCAGTTCTCTGTAAACTCTAAGGGTGACACCCTGCTCAATCGCCTGACGGCGGATATCACTAAGACAACTGAGGAGTTCATAGGACCAGTTCAGATCCTGGTTGAGACGTTCCAAAAGAGCCTGCCGCCGACGCAGGGGGCCCACATCCCTGTACCAGCGCACCAGGCCGCCGGAAATGGGCATGGACTGCACTTCAAAGTCCTCTCCCCGCAGCGGAGCCGTGCCACTGGATGCATAGACCAGGTGCCCGTCATGATCATAGAGCTGCATGGCCAGGCTGGAATGGCGGAAAAAGTCTATGTACCCCTCATTGGCCGGGACGAATTTTCCCCTTGTCACCAGTTCCAGCCAAAGAAGAACAGTCCAGATCGTCACCAGCACCAGCTCCGATGGCCGGAAAGGGGAACCAGGCAAAGCATACCCGACCACATAGATTCCATATCCCACCACAACGGCCAGGGGCAGGATCATCCGGGCGGGATGGCTCACCTTCCGGGAGAGAGAGGTATAACAGAGCACGCCATTCACAGCCAGAAGCTCCATGCCATAGACAGCAGCCAGGATGAAATATAGGGGCCCATAGCCATGACGGCTGTAAGCCGCCGCCAGACCAGCAGGCAGCGTAAAGACCAGCTGGTGGAAATCATTGGTCATCACCAGGAAGGCAAGAAGCAGATTTCCTGCGAAGATTCCCTTCATCCACCGGGGACAGGGCCTGGTAAGAAAGGCATAGGAGGCGCTGTAGCCGATCCATAGAAGAAAAGAAATCAGGATACCATAGAAAAGATAATAGCTGTACCAGATATAGCGTATGCCGTCATTCATGAAATCGGGCAGGCTCAGTTTGATTTCCCGGAAAAGTATCCAGCAGCACAGGGTAATGATGACCCCCAGATAGGCCCGGCGAACCTGGGGCTGCAGCACCTGCCGCCTGAGGCGTCCGCCCCAGAGGATGACAAAGAACAAAGTTACCGTATACCAGACCATATGACTGAAACCGGTGAGGATGGTGGGCCGGCAGCTTTGGAAAACATGATTGGTAATCTGCCGTGGAATATCATCGCCGGCCTGCAGAAAGGCTTCCGCATCAGAAACGAAGCGGGCCCCGGGCGGCGGGGAGAGAGCATATCCTGCGCCCTCCAGCGCCTCCGACAATCTTTGGCTGTCAAAGGATAAAGACTCCTTAGCCAGAAGTCCCTTCCTGAACGCCAGAGTTCCTTCCTCAGGGACTACCGGATGTACAGGAATGCCCTGTCTCTGCCACTCACGGACCTGATAATCGAACAGCACATAAACATCCGCGGAAGGCCGATTTTCTCCTTCCTCCATAGAAAGCCGCCCATCCTCCTGAAGCTGCCTCAGTAGTTCCACCCCTGCCCTGCCGGATAGATCTCCTTTCAGCCCATAGCTCATGGCCTGTATGAAGAAGAGCCGGGCCGGATTGGTGCCGGTCACAGCCAGGGACAAAGGAGCGGAAGAGAGACTCTGCCATCCTGTAACCGGTACCGGGCAGCTGTCTGATACAGCCAGAACTACGGTGGCCGTATACTGGGGATACCACTGATAGGAGGCGCGGCTGCCTCCCTGCAGCACTGCCGCCTGTACATCGTAAGCTTCTACAGCCTGTACATCATCTTCCGGAAGATGGTGCAGCAGCTGGGATGACGGAATCCCCTGCACCTTTGCCCCTCTTTCAGAAAGAATGCGGCCATAGCTTTCTCCTTCGTCATGGTTGTACAGGATAACTGCTCCCGAGACCGCCGTAAGTGCGGACAGCCAGAAGAGAAGGCCAAGCCATAAAAGTCTGATCCATTTCCCCATAGCCCTCACCTGCCCCCGGGGATTCTCGAAAGAAGGATGCATCGAATAATTGTTACCTTCATTATAGCATAAGAGCCCCATACCAGAACAAAAAAGGAACGGCAACAGGAAGTATCCTGTGCGGTTCCTTTACTTTATTTATTTACGATTTCATTTGCAAAGATAATAGTCCTTTTGCCCCTTCTTAACCAAAGGCTTCTCTACGGCCTGTGTTCACATCATAGCTGTCCTGCAGCATCGCTTCAGCGTCATCGATATTCCCTGTCCAGGGACCCGCCGCTGTTTCCGGATGCATGACGAACCAGGCAATGGACTGGCCGGAAATCTGGCGGCTATACCATTTTTTATTTCTCTTTTTAAGTCCGTCATGATCCGGTGTCACTTCATACACAACAGGGATGTCTTCACTTTCCGGAGGACGTACCAGGATTTCCAAAAGACCATTGCCGTCAAGGTCAGTGACCGCAAATTCCCGTACCGGTTCCCCGTCCATGGGATAAACCTCTTTCCAGTTCTTTATAAAAATGCGGATCTGCTCAGCTTCCGCACCGCCATCGCCGGGACAGATTGTATTTCCTTCGTCCCAGGCCCGGGACGAAGCTCCCATAAGGCAGGCCGCCATCAGTCCCATGAGCAGTATCTTTCCAAATCTCATAGTGAACCTCCCGGATTTCTTTCCAAATGCCCACTGTACCAGAAAAGCACTGATTCATTCGCAGAGTATGCCTTTATAAGAATTTTGATGCACCACTTCGTCAGGAGATTCTTAAACAGCCTGCTATTCGCGTCATCATATTCCCTGGATGGCACCAAAATTCAAGAATGAAAGGCTACAACGATTTAATCAGCGTTTCCCCGGAGGCCCGAATACCACCGACACCCATGATGATCCGGACCCCGCAGGCACAGTGACCATAAGAATGGAGTAAACAGGATGGAATATCAGAATTTACCGCCGCCTCCTCCATGGCCGACATCGGTGCTATCATTCTTCTTTGCTTTAGGTGTACGGGTGACATTCATATAGAGGAAAGTGTCTTCCTTATCCAGCAGCTCGAAGCTCTCTCTGTCCAGGTACGTATTCGCCGCCGGCGCAGGCACCACGTTGCTCATACCGCGGATGAGGACGGCGCGGATGAGGAATCCGCAGGCCCCGCCTATGGCCAGGGCGATGGCCAGGGCCAGCGGGCTGAAGCCGCTTTTCGGATCATAGGCTTTCCCGTTTTCTTCGTAATAAGCCAGCTGTTCTCCCACGCCCCGGGCATAAGCCGTAAAGGCTCCGGCATAATCACTCTTTTTGAGAGCGGGCAGAAATTTTTCTTCCAGCGCCGGAATGCCCTTTGCATCGGTAATCCGTTCCTTCATGGCCTTGTCAGTGGCAATGTAGTAATCCCTTGTATCCATGGCCAGGACAAGAACCATATTGCCCTTTTTCCCATCCTTGAAAGTACTGTCCAGAAGCTTGTTGGCATAGTCTCCGATTTTCATTTTGTTCGTAGAAGGCACTGTGATAATTGCCATTCCTACACCGTAACGCTTTTCCACATCCTGCAGTTCTTTCATGACAGCAGTGCGTTCGGAGGTCTGCAGAAGCTTTGCACCGTCATGGAGTCCCAAAACGTCGGATGCCGCTGCAGTGGCAGTGAGGAAAAGAGCCGCCAGAAACATAAACAGTGGTAACACATATTTCTTCATGCCTCTCCCCTCCTTACACAAACATCCTGACAAGGAAATAGAATACAGCGGTCAGTACAGCGGTGCTGCCGGCCCAGTACAGATTGGCCTTATTCTTATCCCAGGGAAGGCTGCCCACCATTTTTCCTGTCTGGCCGTTCATCATGAATGTATAGGGCTTGTCCTCATAGCGGG
This sequence comes from Dialister sp. UBA1703, assembly GCA_002320515.1. Taxonomy (GTDB): domain Bacteria; phylum Bacillota; class Negativicutes; order Veillonellales; family Dialisteraceae; genus Dialister. The sequence goes on from DCJJ01000029.1 coordinate 6,227, forward strand.
TGGTTAGTATCCACACCGGAGCCATGGCGTAGGAAACGCTGCCTTCGCCCTTGTTAATCACATCGTTCACCAGCTCGCGGCGCATGTATCCTTCTACCGTATCCTCCAGAACACCTACGGCACTTTTGCGTACCCGCTCATCAGCCCGGGGTGCAGCGGCTTCCGCATCCACATCATACTTGTCGGCCAGGCACCCCGCCATGTAGGCACTGCTGAAGGGTTTGAGATCTCCGTAATCATAGGGCTCGATGCTCTCCATATAGGTATCGTCCATTTTATTGCTGCCATCCACAGGAATCTGCCGGAAACGCATTTTTCCTCTGCGGTCGCAGCGATACACGTTCGTTTCCGTGACCCGTTCATCCTGGGTTTCATAGACCGTATCCGACTCCGCCTTGAATTCCGCCGACGCCGTCACTTCTGAATCAAAAAGCCAGAAAGGCACATACATGGGCTGGATGGATTCCACCCGGTTGCCTGCAGTAAAAGCTTTGGGCAGGAGCCATTTGCCTTTGTAAAACTCCTTCAGCTGAGCCACCGCATCTTCCTTGGTCTTCTTGAAGGGAATGACGAAATCTGGTTTCAGCATACCGTTAAACCGGCTGGGCAGCATGACCGGATTACCGCAGTAGCAGCATTCCGTGGCCATGGTGTTGCCGTCACTGACGATTTCCGCGCCGCAGGAAGAGCAGGTAAATGCCTTCATGGCAGCTGCTTCCTCTTCGCTCCATTCACCGCCTGCGCCTTCCGTATGCCATTTGGCCTCCTTTGCCGCCTGGGCTTCCGCCGCCATTTTTTCCTGCTTTGCAAAAATCTCTTCGATTTTAGCAGTCTCGAATTCCGTATCGCAGTACGGACAGGTCACTCTGGCGGCGCCGGGGGAAAATGACAGAGGACCGCCGCAGTTCGGACATGTATAGCCTACAGATGTATTGGCCATATTTCTCACCTCATTTCATGGACTACTGTTTGTCTTTATCGTCAAAAGGGTCACCGCACCGGGGGCAGAATTTCGGCGGATGATGAGGATCCTCCGGCTGCCAGCCGCACTTGTCACACTTGAAGAGCGGAGCTCCTGCCGGCTTCGGACTGCCGCATTCCATACAGAACTTCCCCTGATTCACTGCACCGCAGCCAGGGCAGACCCAGCCCTTTTCTTCCTTCTGTTCCGGTTTTGTCTTTCCGCAGTTCATGCAGAATTTTCCTGTATTGCCCGTCTGTCCGCACTGGCAGGTCCAGGCACCTTCCGCCGGCTTGAGTTCCGGCTTCCTGGCACCGCAGCCCGGACAGAATTTGCCCTGGTTCACAGTGCCGCACTGAGGACAGGTCCAGCCGACGGCAGCAGGTCCTTCTGCTACCCGGGCCGCCGCGCGGGCTTCCGCCGCCATTTTTTCCTGCCTGCGGGTCATCTCATCGAGTTCCTTCTGCCGCCTCATAAACTCCTGCTGCTGAGCCATCTGCTGATACAAGCCGGCTCCTGCGTTTCCAGCCATATTCATATTCATAAAGCCGAAAGCCGCGCCGCCGCCCCCTTCATTCTGGGCAGCCATACGCATGGAATCACTGGTGGAATCGGCCATGGCGCCCATGGCCATCGAAGGATCGGCAAAAGTCTTGCTCATCTGCACTTTCTGAACCTTCGCTTCATCCTCCTCATTGGCCTTGATACTGTTAATGCCGAAGGACACGATTTCCAGACCCCGGAGCTCCCGCCAGCGCTTGGACAGCACATCATTCAGGGCATCGGCGATTTCGAAAGTCCGCCCCGGCAGCTCCACATAGTCAATGCGCTGGGCACTCAGTCTGGCAAAGGCCGGCTGCAGCGCGTTCAGAAGCTCCGACTTCAGCTGGCTGTCGATCTGGCTGCGGTCAAACACATCCGCTGCATTTCCGACCACACCCGTATAGAAGAGCACCGGGTCCACAATGTGGTAGCTGTATTCGCCGAAGCAGCGCAGGCGGATGAGCAGAATCTGCCCCGTATCGGGATCTTTCATTTTGAAGGGGACTTCCTGAGGCGTGCCATACTTGTTGCCAAGGATTTCCTTCATGTTGAAATAGTAGACCCGCTGATCCTTTCCCGTGTCGCCGCCAAAGGTGAACCGTTCCTTCATCTGGCCCCACATATCTTTTATGCCCTGCTTCAGGGTGCCGGTGAAAATGGAAGGTTCTGTGGATTTGTCATAAATGTATTCCCCCGGTTCGCTGCATACATCCACCACCTTGCCGGACTCCACAATCATCATGCACTGGCCGCTGTTGACGGCGATTTTGGAACCGTTGGAAATAATATTGTCTTCTCCGCCGGTATTGGAACTGCGGTTGTGGGAACTGGTCCGCTTCTGCCCCTTCATCATAAGAATGTTGGCAGGCATGCTGTCGCAGTAGAAAAACTCCTTCCACTGGTCGGCCAGTACGCCGCCGGCGGCACCCATGGCTGCTTTGATCAAACCCATAATACTTACCTCCTTTTCACTTCCCTATTGATTAGGAATCAATAAAATCAGCTTTCCTTTCATCTATAGGATAGCTGATTATGAAATAAAAAAATACCTGTAATTTACTACAGGTCATGGAACCGTCGAGATTAAACATAGGACTCTGCAGATTTTGCACACGCAAAAAAGCATGGCCTGCAGTCGGCGCTGCCGATGAGGTCATGCTTTCTTAATCATTTAAATTATTCCCACTCTTTAATAACAAATGTCATTAAAATTAAATCTATTGATTTCATCGACACTTTTTTCAACCCTATTCTCAGATTTTTAATTATTATAACTGATTTTCCTATTTTTTATCGAATAATTATTGATTTTTACAATAATGCAATTGTATATTTTTCCATTTTTATCCTCAAAGCAGGGACAGAGATTTAACTGCACTTTCCTCCATCCCCACCTTAAAATGCCCCCTTTGTATTACCCCTGCTGTTCAGCTAAGAGCCTTTTTGCGTACGTCCATGTTAGGGCCTGCTGGCACGGCTGGTACCGCACTTACGCTACAACCGGACCTGTAGTGGGGACAGCGGTGGACGGAAAGTCAATAGGAGCAGCTGCCATTGCTGCACCCACCGATAGTCATTTCTTTTGCCGCCGCTTATGCAATCGTAAGTTTTCTTTCTAATCTGTTTGACTGATGGTAGAACCATCGTCGGAACAACAGGAGTTGCCCCTCTAATAATCAAGACATTCCTTTTGTCTATCTTCGATACCTAACTAGACAAAACGGGCTTAGGGAAGCACTGATTAATTCGCAGAATCGAATTTCATATGAATTTTTATCCAAT
>DCJJ01000161.1:430-8847 GCA_002320515.1 Dialister sp. UBA1703
TACGCATTTCACCGCTACACTAGGAATTCCACTTTCCTCTCCGATACTCCAGCTTCCCAGTTTCCATCCCCTCACGGGGTTAAGCCCCGCACTTTTAAGATGGACTTAGAAAGCCGCCTGCGCGCGCTTTACGCCCAATAATTCCGGACAACGCTTGCCACCTACGTATTACCGCGGCTGCTGGCACGTAGTTAGCCGTGGCTTGCTATTCGGGTACCGTCACTTCCATAAGATATTAGCTTACGGACCGTTCGTCCCCGATCACAGAGCTTTACAACCCGAAGGCCGTCATCACTCACGCGGCGTTGCTCCGTCAGGCTTTCGCCCATTGCGGAAGATTCCCCACTGCTGCCTCCCGTAGGAGTCTGGACCGTGTCTCAGTTCCAGTGTGGCCGTTCATCCTCTCAGACCGGCTACTGATCGTAGGTTTGGTGGGCCGTTACCTCACCAACTGCCTAATCAGACGCAAACCCCTCTTCAGGCGATAGCTTACAGGTAGAGGCCACCCTTTCCTTGGAAAATCATGCGGTCTTCCAAGCGTATTCGGTATTAGCAGTCGTTTCCGTCTGTTGTCCCCATCCTGAAGGCAGGTTGTTTACGTGTTACTCACCCGTTTGCCACTCGATTCCAAAAGAAGCAAGCTTCCCTTGTCCTCTCGTTCGACTTGCATGTGTTAAGCACGCCGCCAGCGTTCGTCCTGAGCCAGGATCAAACTCTCCATGATAGATTGTTCGTTTGGCTCTTTATTTCTTGCCTTACTCATTAAAATTGCTCGGTATTGCTACCTCGCACATCGGCTTGATTCGTTCGCTGTACTGTTCAGTTTTCAAAGAATCATCGCTCTTCAAGCGACTTGATTATCTTACCACGAAGTTTCCGTTTTGTCAAACTCTTTTTTCAAAGTTTTTTCAAAATGTTTTTCGTGATGCTGTGTGACAGCTTCATGATAATATCACATTTGCTTTTTCCTGTCAACCCCTGTTTTCTTTCTCGGCAGGTGCCTCAAGGTTTAGCGTATTAGATTATATCAATTTCCCTTTCCGCTGTCAAGGAATCTTTTTTATTTTTTATGATGACCGCGTTGTTCAGAAGAGGCTTACCTCCCTGTCTATCCAGCTTTCCTGGCGGGCTTCCCTGATTTCGTCGCCCTCTTCTCTCCCGCCTATAAGGAAAGGAGAGTCAGGGGCATGGTTTCTTCTGTTTGCCAGTACTGTTTCCCTGCTTTCATTGGCGTAGCAGTAGCGGCAGCCATGGAGGCAGCTGCTGTAGGCACCTATGTCATGGCCCAGAAGGCAGGCGCAGCCCTTCCTCACCGGCCCTTTTTCATAGGACGGAATCTTCAGGGGAAGGCCAATGGCCTTTTCCACCTTTTCTTTCGTGAGACAGCCGGTGGTATCTGCGCCCAGGGATGCAAGGGCTGGGTCTTCCAGGCAGGACACCAGCTTCATGCCATGCTGTCTTCCGATTTCCACCATTTCCCCGGTCAGTTTCCACTGGTCTTCGCGGCTTACGCGCCGGCCTCCCGGAAAGTTCCGCACCGTCTTCCTGTAGAGGTCAAGGAAACTGAATATGCAGGTGTGGGTATATCCTTCCAGCGCTTCCGCCATATAGGAAAAGGCGCGGATGTGAAAGGAAAGGGGATAGGCGTCGGTCAGCAGGATGGGGTCATAGCGCCAGCAGATACGGGAGGGGCCTGTTATGTCCGACAGGGCGCGGAAGGCGGATATTGCCTCTCGCACCGGCGGGACAAAGGGTTCCATATCCCTTCCGTAGGGAGTGATGGTGACATGCCAGAGCTGGCGGAAGGAGGATAACTTTTCCATATGGGGCAGCAGGGGCCCGGGATTCTTGGTGCAGAAGCAGATGAGGTCCACCACCCTGGGATCCAGCCGCAGACAGGTGACCTGTCCCCTGCTGAAAGGATTTCTTACCATCACATATCCTTCTTCCAGCCGTTTCAGAAACCATGGACTGTAAAAGGCGGGAATATCGGTGCGCTGTCCTGTATTGATAATCATAGCCTGTTTCTTCCCTGCCGTTTTACTTCCTGCCTGCTTCGCAGATGGCTTCCGCTTCCTTCAGCCATTTTTCCTTCAGGGAAGCAGGCGAAAGGACTTTGACCCGGCTTCCCTGGCTCAGGAGCCACATAAGGATGCCGTCGCCCCGGACCTCATCGGTAATGAGGAAGCTGCCGTCCTTTCTTGGCGCCGCCTTGGCCGTAGGGAGCCTGTCCAGCACCGCTTCCACGCTGGGCCCTTTATAGATGAAACGGATATGTTCCGGCTTTCCTCCGTACATGTACTGGATGCTGTTTTTGAACTCTCCTTCCCGAAGCCTTTTTCCGTAATTGATGGTAAAGGTGCGTTCTGTGTCCACCAGATGGCTCATGCGGTCCACCCGGTACACCCGGGTATTTTCTTCGGACAATTTTCCTTCTCCTGCAGGAACGCCCAGCATATAGAAATAGTATTCCGAGAAAAGAACCCCTTCAGGACATACTTCATGGGGCCTTCCCTCTGTTTCTCCCTGCCGCCGGTAATTAAAGGAAAGGACATGGTGATTCCTCACGGCGCCGGCAATGGACCAGAGAATATGGGGATCCGGCTTTCCGTGGGACGGATCCCGGTAGTCGAAAAGTTCGCTCCGGATATACTCTTCCACTTCCTTTTTGTCCGTTCCCAGTACGGCGGACTGCAGGAGCCGGTCCAAGAGGGACTTAAGTTCCTCCCTGTGGAAGGCCCGGCTGGCCAGAAGAATCTTCCCGATGGCAAAGAGCTCGCAGGGAGAAATCATTTCATTTTCCAGTTCCCGTATGCGGTATACCTTGAGGGAGCGGTCGTAGTAAAGTTCCCGGCGGATGCCGTCCTGCTCCTCCTTCATCAAGAGGTACTTCCTGATTTCCGCCAGGTACCGGCTGGCGGTCCGGATATTGACGCCAAAAGCTTCCACCAGGTCCTGCCGGCTGATCATGCCGCCGCGGCTCAGCCTGTCCCAGAGGAAAAGAACCCGCTCTGTTTTCCTGTCATCCCTGTCTGTCTCTTTTTCCATCATTCCCATCTTCCGCCTTTCCCGTAGAGAAAATGAACAGTTGTCTACAAAGTATCACTGTTTTTCATAATTATAACAGATTCTGAAGGCACCCAAAAGCGCCATAAAAAAGGGCTTTGAAGAAATGACCTCATTTCTCCAAAGCCCTTTTCCCCTTTCTTTTGTCAGCTGAAGGAAAGCACTTCCTTCAGCGGCTTTCTTTCATTGGCCGCCGGAATGACGGCAGGATGGCCCATGGCGATGATGGCCGAAACGTCATAATCTTCGGGAAGGGACAGGATTTCCTTAATTTTTGCCTCATCGTACCGTCCCATAATGAGGGTGCCCAGCTCCAGCGCGTTGGCGGCCAGGCAGAAATGGGCCGCTGCCACGCCGGCGTCAAAGGACTGCCAGTGGGTGCCCTTGGTCGTGGAAGGGCTTCCGTCCGGTTCATAACCCGACAGTCCCTTGATGGTGCAGAGCACCATCAGCGCCGGTGCGGCATGGATATTTTCCGTGTTCCAGGGAAATTTCTTCGTGCACTCATCGGCGATTTTATCCTTCAGATTCCTGTCCAGCACCGCCACATAGCGGATGGGCTGTGTGTTTTCCCAGCACGATGCCATCTGGGATATTTCCACCACATTTTCGATTTCCTGCGGTGACAGGATTTCGTCTGTATATTCCCTGATGCTTCTTCTTGAAATGAGACATTGAATGGCGTCCATTTTTCTCCTCCTCTATGACCATCTCTTCCGCCGGAATCCATGAAATCTTTTCCCGGAAGTCCTACTCATACTGTTTCCATTTTACCATAAAATGGCCAAACCTTCATTTTGAGAAGGTCTTCCTGCAGGCTTTGACCTCCATTGTATAATGGATAGAAAACAGAAGGAGATTCCTATGATCCAGGATATAGCACCCCATCATTTCGATAACCATTTCGACCCTTCCCGCCGCCCGGGCAGGGACAGCCGGATTTTGTACTTCCGGGAGGAAAGCCTTTTCCTGCTGCCCGATTTTTCATTTCCTGCTGCCCGGGATATGAAGCCCGCTTCCGGGGAGTATCTTTTCTCCCTGGACGGGATTTCCTACTTCCTGTCCATCGATGCGCCCTGCCTGCCTGAGGGTCGCTTCCTTCCCATGGGAAAAATGAGAACCACCGCCGCCATTTCCCGGGTGCAGGTGTTCCTTGCATGGACTGCCCTCCAGATTCTCCGGTGGATCAGGGAGAATACATACTGCGGCAGCTGCGGGAACCTTCTCCGGCCCTCTCCCTCCGAAAGGGCCCGTATCTGCCCTTCCTGCGGCCGCACCATATATCCAAGGCTGAACCCCGCCGTCATTGCGGCGGTCACCTGGAAGGACAGACTTCTCCTTACCCGCTATGCAGGCAGGGCCATTTCCTACTACGCCCTCATTGCCGGCTTTACGGAAGTCGGGGAAACACTGGAAGAAACAGTGCAGCGGGAGGTGTTGGAGGAAACAGGGCTTCGTGTAAAAAACATCCGCTACTACAAATCCCAGCCCTGGGCCATGGCCAGTGACATTCTGGCCGGCTTTTTCTGCGAAGTGGACGGAAGCACAGACATTGTCATGGACAGGACGGAGCTGAAGAAAGCCTTCTGGGCGGAAAAGAAGGACATCATTCTCCAGCCCGATGATTATTCCCTCACCAATGAAATGATGAAGGTTTTTAAGGAAAGCTGAATCGCAAAAGGGCACCCCGGAATGGAGTGCCCTTTTTATGATTCGCGAAATATATTTCCCGTAAAAAATCCGTCATTGATCCAGATGGTCCAGAATGGCTTCGGTCATCCCCTCTCCATTCACTTTCTTCATGCCATCTTTATAAATATCTCCGGTACGGTATCCATCTTCCAGAGTATCGTTCACCGCTTTTTCAATGGCATCGGCGGCTCTGTCTTCACTGAAGGAGTAGCGGAGCATCATGGTTGCGGAAAGGATGGTGGCAATGGGGTTGGCTATGCCTTTTCCTGCAATGTCCGGCGCCGAGCCGTGGATAGGTTCGTAAAGGCTTGTTTCTTCGCCGATGGAGGCAGAGGGCAGCATGCCCACGGAGCCGGAGAGGACTGCCGCTTCGTCGGACAGGATGTCGCCGAACATATTGCTTGTCACCACCACGTCAAAGAAAGAGGGATGGATGGCAAACTGCTGGGCGCAGTTATCCACATACATGTGGTCCAGCTGGATGTCGGGATATTCTTCGTCATGAACCCGGACAGCTGTCCTTCTCCACAGGCGGGAGGATGCCAGCACGTTGGATTTGTCCACGCTTGTCACATGGCCGCGGCGCTTTCTGGCTGCTTCCATGGCAAAGCGGGTAATTCTTTCCACTTCAGGAACAGAGTAGCTTTCTACGTCCCAGGCCCGTTCCACGCCGTCATTGATTTCCGATTCGCACCGTTTTCCGAAATAAATACCGCCCACCAGTTCCCGGACAATCATAATGTCGGTGCCTCTGGCAATTTTGGGCTTCAGCGGTGAATATTCAATCATGGAATCCTGGATTTTTACAGGGCGAAGGTTCACATAAAGGCCCAGGGATTTCCGAAGGCCCAGGATGGCCTTTTCCGGCCGGAGCGCCGGTTTCAGGTGATCCCACTGGTAGCCGCCTACGGCACCGAAGAGGATGGCATCCCCCTTCCGGCAGGCCTCTATCGTATCCTCAGGCAGAGGCACACCATATTTATCATAGGCCGTGCCGCCGGCATCCTTCCACTCATAGGTGAAATCCAGATGGTAAATTTCATCGGTTTTCTTTAAAATTTCTACGGCGGCATCGGTGACTTCCCTGCCGATGCCGTCACCCGGAATGACTACGATATGCTTTCCCATATTACCGATACTCCTTTACATAATTGATAAGCCCGCCGGCTCTGGCAATATTCTGGATGAAACCGGGAAGGGGCGGTGCCTGATAGACGTCACCGGTGGTAAGATTCCGGATGGTACCGGTGGAGAGATCTATGGAAAGACGGTCACCGGCATGGATTTTTTCCACGTCACTTCCGATTTCCAGAAGGGGCAGTCCCACGTTGATGCCGTTTCTGTAGAAAATACGGGCGAAGGAAGCGGCAATAATCACAGGCACACCGGAGGCTTTGATGGCCACCGGCGCATGCTCTCTGGATGAACCGCAGCCGAAGTTCTTTCCTCCTACCATAATGTCTCCCGCCTTCACTTCTTTAGCAAAGGATGGATCGATATCCACCATGCAGTGAGCTGCCAGCTCTTTGGGATCAAAGGTATTGAGATACCGGGCTGGAATAATCACATCGGTGTCAATGTTGTCACCGTAGCGCCATACTTTTCCTTCTAACACAGCCATCATTTCACCTCCCTGGGAGCGGCAATCCGTCCCATAACCGCACTGGCCGCCGCTACCTGCGGTCCGGCCAGGTAAATTTCAGAATCCGTGGGGCCCATACGGCCGATAAAATTCCTGTTTGTGGTGGAAACACACCGCTCTCCGGCGGCCAGGATGCCCATGTACCCGCCAAGGCAGGGGCCGCAGGTAGGCGTGGATACGGCGCAGCCTGCATTGATGAAGGTATCAATGTATCCTGCATGCATGGCCGCCAGATAAATGGCAGGCGTGGCGGGAATGACAATGCATCGCACCGACGGATGGACCTTATGTCCTTCAAAGATACGGGCCGCAATGGCCAGGTCCTCCAGCCTGCCGTTGGTGCAGGAACCGATGACCACCTGGTCGATGGGAATGTCGCCGAATGTGCCTACCACCTTCGTGTTCTCCGGCAGGTGGGGGAAGGATACCACCGGCTTCATGGTGGAAAGGTCTATATGCACTTCCCGGGAGTAGTGGGCATCTTCATCCGCTTCCGCCACTTCAAAGGGCTTTGTGAACCGGCCTTCAATGTAAGTTTTCGTTTTCTCGTCCACCGGGAAAATGCCGTTCTTGCCGCCGGCTTCGATGGCCATATTGGCAATGGTGAACCGGTCCGCCATGGAGAGTGAGGAAACACCGGGTCCCGTGAATTCCAGGGACTGGTACAGGGCACCGTCCACGCCTATCATGCCGATTAAAGTCAGGATCACATCTTTTCCTGTAATATCTTCCGGCTTGGTACCGGTCAGAACCACCTTAATGGCGTCAGGTACTTTGAACCAGGCTTCGCCGGTGGCCATGGCCACTCCCAGATCCGTAGACCCTACGCCGGTGGAAAAACCGCCCAGGGCACCGTAAGTACAGGTGTGGGAATCGGCGCCTATGGTAACCATGCCCGGACCTACCAGCCCTTTTTCCGGAAGCAGGGCATGCTCAATGCCCACCCGGCCCTGTTCAAAATAATGGACTATGCCGTTTTCCCTGGCAAAATCCCGAACAATCTTAGCCAGCCCTGCGGACTTGATATCCTTGGCCGGCTGGAAATGGTCCGGCACCAGCACGATTCTCTCCCTGTCAAATACAGGCCGTCCTACCTTTTTGAATTCCGCAATGGACGGCGGCGCCGTAATATCATTGGCCATCACCAGATCCAGGCTGCAGTAAATCAAATCTCCCGCTTTCACAGAATCAAGTCCTGCATGCTTTGCCAGGATTTTCTGTGTCATTGTCATTCCCATACAAAAACCTCCCATTCTACCAAATAAAAAAAAATCTTCCGTCTCCAAGAGACGAAAGATTCGCGGTACCACTCTTCTTCATGCCAATGGCATGCACTTATGCTGATAACGGTCAGATGCCGGCACCGCCTACCTGTTCAGCGATGCAGCTTGAGGACGAGTTCAAAATCCGCTTCTGTCATTTTTCACCATCCAATGACTCTCTGAAAGCAAGCAGCAATTTTTAATACTTCCTGTCAACGCTTTTGTGAAGTTAGAAATACTCTATCACAAACCCTTATTTTTTGCAAGCCAAAAATGATGAAGACAGAGTCTGTCACAGTCATAGTGTATAATAGAAGAAATGGAAAGATCTGTTTCTTTCTTATGTTTATAAACTACCAAAGGAGGCCTGTCATGAAAAAAATGATTACCCTGTTTTTCTGTTTCTTCCTTCTTCTCACCGGCTGCCTTGCCGCTGACGCCGCCGGCCCCATCAACCGGGACGGCTATTTCAAAAACATCCGCCTTGCCGGGCGGGTCAGGGTGGTGGACTCCTTCCCCGACATCAAAGTGCAGGTGGTATCCTCCTTCCCGGATCTCAAGGTAAAAGCGGTCAGCTCCTTCCCCGATGACATCGGAGAGTGGCAGTTTGTGGACTACGGCGAAGACTTTACCGTCCAGTTCGTGGACAGCTTTCCCGATATCCGTATCGAATTCGTAGACTCTTTCCCCGGCGTTTGCTGAAATCTAGGGAAGCGCTGATTAAATCACTGTCTGCTTTTATTCTTGGATTTTTA
>DCJJ01000161.1:8930-38246 GCA_002320515.1 Dialister sp. UBA1703
ATGAATGAATCAGTGCTTCCCTATATTTCCAGCACCCTGTATCCGTGATATGATAATAAAAGAAGGAAGAGCCATGACTCTTCCGCAGGAAAGGAGCGGCTCCCTATGAAACAGACTTTATTGATTGTATCTGCCAAAGCGGATGCCGGACTTTCCAATGAAATCCTTCACCTCATCCGGGAAGATGAAGAAAAGGGAGACGGAGGCTTCAGCGAAAACAACCTTCGCATCCTCACCATGAATGAAGAGCAGTGGCGGCTGCACCGCAATGCCGTAATGCCCAAAGTCCATGTCCTCTTCATCGGACGGCCGGCGCAGGGCCTGTGGCTCCATGAGGATATGGCGGTGCGGTTTGAAAAATTCGGCATCCGCTATGGATGGAGCGGCCGCTATGCCTTTCTCTATGTAGAGGAAAAGGCGCTGAAGGATCATCAGGTCTATGACCGTTTCCTGAAAGAGCTGAAGGCCCTCTGCACCCTGGAGGACGTGATTCAAAGCCCCAAAAGGCTGGATGCCCTGCAGCTCATAGGCATGCTCTGCGTGGCCCTGCTGGTCCCCTTCGGAAGCGTGCTGGTGGGAGGGAAGCTCATCAAAGACTGGTATGCCAATGACAACCTGATGAAAAAGCAGCAGTATGTATACGGTATCTTCCACCTGTACAGGAACCACCTGAAGGAATTTATGAAGGAAGAAACTAAGGAAGGATAGAGACTAAGGAAGGATAAAAATATGAAAAGCTACGAATTTACACCGGAAAGAGTATGTTCCAGAAAGATTACCTTTGACCTGGACGATGAAAAGAAAATCCACCATTTGAAATTCCAGGGCGGCTGCCCGGGAAACCTTGCCGCCATCGCAAGGCTGTTGGAAGGAAGAAGCGCCAAAGAAGCGGCTGACATCCTTCGGGGCAATGAATGTGCCGGAAAAGGCACCTCCTGCGCCGACCAGCTGGCCCATGCCCTGGATAAGGCACTGGACGGGACACGGTAAGGGAAAGGGCCGGGCCCGCCAAAGGCGGGCGGATGCAGAGGGTGCAGAGGGTGCAGAAGGTGTGGAAGGTGTGGAAGGTGTGGATTGCCCTTCAGGCAATGATGATAAAAGCTGCCTGCGGCGGCAATACCTACTTACCAGCCCACCAGCCCACCAGTACACCAGTACACTAGTACACCAGCCCACTAAACAATATAGGAAAGGACTGTGAAAATGATTGCCATTTTTCACAGTCCTTTTTACATGGTCATTTTCGTCAGGGAAACAGTGGAATCAGTGCTTTCTCAAGGCTTCCAGTTTCCTTCTTCTTCTTCTCACCCGGTTGATATGGCGCTCGAACTGTCCGCTTTCGATGAATTCCGCCAGCACCAGCTGGTCAAATACCGGCACGGTGCAGGAATAGAAGCCCACCTTTTCCCGGTAAAGAGAAATCATAGGTTCCGGCAGCACCAGGTAGCCCACCCGGATGGAGGGGGCAATGGTTTTGGAAAAGCTGTTCATGTAAATCACCGACCCTGAAGGCGCAAGGGAAAAGAGAGTGTCTTCGGGTTTGGACAGAAGGGTGAATTCGGAGTCAAAATCATCTTCAATGATGAATCCCTTCCTTCCCTCCGCCCAACGGATATACTCCGCCCGCTTGGACGCGCTGGCAGTAATACCGGAGGGGAAGCTGTTGAAGGGGGTCACATGGAGCACGGAGGCCCGGCTCCTCGCCAGCTCCTTTGACTCTATGCCCTCCTTCCCCATGGCAAGCATTTCCACCTCCACCTGGCTGGCCTCGTAAACCTTCCGGATTTTTTCATAGGACGGATTTTCCAGCCCGTATACACGGTCCCTTCCCAGCACCTGCACATTGAGGCCATAGAGATACTCCGCCCCGGATCCGATGATGATTCCTTCCGGCGGTACATGCATATCCCGGCTCCTGGACAGGTAGGACGCCAGGGCCTCCCGAAGCTCCCGGCAGCCCTGGTTGGGCGAAGGATTCAATATTTTCTCCCCGTAGGTGGAAAGCACATTCCTCATGGTTCTGGCAAAGGCGGAAAAAGGAAATAAATCCCGCTCCATTTCATCCCGCCGCTCCACTGCCACCGGCTCCGCCGCCCTCCGTCTTTCCCTTCTCCCTTCGGACACAGGGTAGGCATCCCTTTCCTTGTAAATCACAAAGTAGCCGCTCCGCTCCCTTGGCTCCACATATCCTTCCTCCGTCAGAAGCTCATAGGCATGCTCCACCGTAATCACGCTGTATCCGGATTCATCGGCCAGCTGCCGCTTGGAGGGAAGCCTGCTGCCGGAGGTGTAAACGCCGCCGGTAATTTTTTCGCGAAGGGCTGTGTAAAGTTTCATGTAGCCGGTCATGGTCGGCTCCTTTCTTTCTTAGTGAACTAGTGATCTAGTGTTCTAGTGTTCTAGTGGGACAGTGTTCTAGTGGGACAGGGGGACAGGGGAATAGTGGGAGAGGGGGGACAGAGATCAGCGGATAGCTGATAGCGGCCAGCGGTCTTCTGGTTATGTTTTTTTGAATCTTTCTGGTGATTTCAATAAGTTCAGTTTCATATTATAATTCATACCATAATGAAATGCAAAGGAGCGCTGATTATGATTCATGAAAACTGCATAGACCCTCTGCCGGCAGTCCACAGCCGGCACAATACAAGGTGGCTCACCATCTGCGGTCTTTTTATGGCTATGAACGTGGCCCTGTCTTCCTTCGGCCTGCCGGTGCCCGGCGGCCATCTGTATCTCAATGATATCATCATCGTCACCGCCGCCCTCATTCTTGACCCGGCCGGTGCCTTTCTGGTAGGCGGCGTCGGTGCCTTCCTGGGGGATTTCTTCTTTTATCCCCTGCCCATGTTCGTATCCCTTGTGACCCACGGGCTCCAGGCCATGGCGATTTCCTATATGGCCCATCACTGCTTTAAGGGAAACCGTTTTCTGGGCGTGGCTTCTGCAGTACTGGTAGGCGCAGTCATTATGGTGACAGGCTATTCCCTGGGCCGGGCCTATGTGTACAGCACTCCTGCCTATGCCTGGATCAAGCTCCCCTATGAAATCCTGCAGGCCCTTTTCGGCGTCATCTGCGGCCCTTTCCTGGTATGGAAACTGAAGCTGGATGAAAAGGTAAAGAAACTGATTGATGGAAAGTATTGAAATAAAAAAGACTATGGAGAAATGTCATATTTCTTCATAGTCCTTTTTTTAGTTGGTTTAAAAGCCCTATGGTTCAAAGGGTGGTGGACTGCCCTTTGTGCAATGATGATAAAAGCAGCGTTACCATACTCACTTCTCTGTGACTGCGCCTCATATCCATCTACAGGATAGGGAACAGGATACGGGCCAGGTAGATGGTGGTGGTCATGGTAATGCAGGACAGGAATGTGCTCATCATCACCAGTTCCGTGGCAAAGTCTTCGCAGTTATGGAATTCCACGGCGTAAAGCACGGAATTCACTGCCGCCGGAACGGAGGACATGATGAGGATGGTCTGGCTCACTGCAGGGTCAAAGGCAATGCCCATGAAGCGCCATGCGTGGATGAGGCAGAATGCCACCAGCGGCCCCATGACAAGGCGCACGAAGCAGCCCAGCCAGGCATCCACATCACCGAAGGAAATCCTGCTCCTGTGAATCTGCATGCCCAGGGCAATCATGACGATGGCCACCAGGGCGGAGGCGCAGTTCTGGAAAATAGGCCAGAGGAAGGTGGCAGTCATGTCAAAGCCGGAATACTTGATGGCAAACACCGCCACCAGGGTATAGATAACAGGCATATGAAATACCACGGACAGGGCATCCCGGGGGCTGAGCCGCCCCTTCCCCGCCTGGTAAAGGCCCAGGGTATTAAGGCACATATTCATCTGCACCAGCATCATGGTGGCTGCCGCACCGGCCACGGTCAGATAGGGGGTCTTGCCATCCACAATGTAGGGCGAATTAGAAAACACCAGGGCAATCAGGGCGATACCGATATTTCCATTATTGGAAAACATGGTACCGTTCTTGAAAGCCTCCGTTTTGGCCGTGGAAAAGCCCCTCACCTTTCCCACCGCCATGCCGATGAATCCCAGAATGAACATGAGGGCAAAGGACAGGAGGAACACGTGAAGCATGGCCATATCCAGCTTGGCCACATAAATGCTGTAGAAAATGAAACAGGGCAGCACCACATAGAAGGTAAGTTTGGTGAGGGACGCCACATCCATATGGTAGCGCCGGTCCAGGAAGTAGCCGATGGCCACGAACACCAGAAGAGGCAGGATATTGTCGGAAATAATCTGTAAAAATGCCATCATATGCCTCCTTACATGGCCACAGGGAAAAGAATGCGGGAAAGATAAATCATGACAGTCACCGTCACCGCTCCCGCCACGGTGTTGAAGAGCACGGACTGGGTGACGAATTCCGGATGATTCTTATATTCCACGCTGTAAATGATAAGGGCCATGGACGAAGGAATGGCGGCGTAAAGGAAGAACACCTGCTTGGCCACGGGGCTGAGGAAATCGGAAAATCCAATCGTAAGGCAGAAAGCCAGGAAAGGGGCAAGGAGCAGCTTTAACGCTCCGGACAGGAAATCCGCCGCCTTTGGCATTGCCAAACGGCTCCGGTGGAGCTCAAGCCCTATGGTTACCGTAATCAGGACGATGAAAGCGCCGTTGAAATGCTGCAGCACCGGCCACAGGAAACTATGTTCCAGAGGAATGCCTGCCATACGGACAAGCACCGCCAGGATGGCCGCATAAAGGGCGGGCATCCGGAAAAGATAGCGGAAAAGTTCACTGGCGGAAGCGCCCCGGCTTCGAATGAGGGCGGCTCCGAATACGTTCACCGCCAAATTCATGAGGATCATAAGCACCGCCATGGTGCCCATGGCCTCCGCCAGAAAAGGATGGTCCCCTCCTTCCGCAAAGGGGGGATGGCTGTAAATCAGCATCACCAGTGCCGCTCCGATGTGACCGGAGTTGGAGAAAGTGGACACCGCCTTGAACTCATCCCGCTCTTCACTGGAAAGGGGAAGAAATTTGGAAAAAACGCCGGAAAGCAGGTACATCAAAAGCAGAAGGATGATGGCCGCCGGAATGACCGCCATATCTGCCCCGCTGCCCTGGTACTGATACATACTGGAAAAAATGAAGCACGGCAGCACCACCATCACCGTAAGACGGCTGTAGGTGGAAATATCGATTTTAAACCGGCTGTCCAGAAACCATCCTGCCCCGATGAAAACGAAAAGTGGAAGAATATCATTCCACAGAATGGAAAAAAGAATCATGGTACCCCCTTATGGATGCCAAAGCATCCCTGGTTTTATTTTTATGTAAAAATCGGTTCAGGAAAAGAGCCGGTTATGACCGAATGGAATGGACCGCATACTCCATGAAGGCTTCCCGGATGGACCAGGCGGGACTCTTTCGTTTCCAGCCGAAGGAAATGGTATACTTCGTTTCCCAAAGATCGATGCGCACCATGTCCCGGAAAGCTGTCTCTGCATTCCAGTGAATCATATTGGCCGGGCAGAAAAGAGCGCCCACGGACCTCATGCTTAAATCAATGAGGGTCCCCATGTTATCAGAAGAAGCAGCAATCTCCGGCTTGAAGGAAGCCCTGTCCAGATAACCGGCCGCCGCCTCTCCGGCCACATTGTCCCGGCTGGTTACGACGAAGGGAACGGACCGGAGTGATTCCATGGATTCCAGATGGGAATGGGCCAGCTTTTCTATATCATCCTCAGAAAAGCCGCAGCTGAAAAGCAGCTCCTTCGATACCAGAAAAGCAATGTGTTCCTCATAGAAAGGTCTTGTCACAATGCCTTCCACCGCTTTGCCGAAACGGGCCACTGCCAGGTCCAGGTCTCCTTCCCGCACCATCTTTTCCAGATCGGTGTTGCTGCTTTCCACCAGCGTAAAGGACACCTTCGGATAGAGCTTTCGAAATTCTGCGCAAAGGGCAGGCATGATTTCCCGCTCCCTCATAAATCCTGTACCGATACGAAGAGTGCCTCTCTGATTATCAGCCACATCGGAAAGGGCACGGCGCAGCTCTTCTTCCTCATCCGCCAGGCGAAGGGCATATTCATAGAAAACCCGCCCGCCATTGGTCAGTTCCAACGGCACATGGCGAAGGAAAAAGGGCATGCCCCATTCCTTTTCCAGTGAAGAAATACTGGCCGACAGAGCCTGCTGGGTCATATGAAGTTTCTCCGCCGCCCTGGTGAAATTTTTCTCCCTGGCCAGCATGATGAAATAAGAAATACTCTGAAAATTCATGGGCCCTCCATTTACAGTCCAATTTGACTGCATACAGTATACCGCAGGAAACAGGATTTGTTCAATGAAAACAGCAGAAAAACAGGGAAGAAGAACTTCCCTGTCTTTTCCTGCCGCCGAGATGGTTACCACAGGTGGAAAGCCAGATCAATGCCGCAGATATGGCAGATTTCATCAGCCCGATACATTCTGCGGCGGGCAAACCAGAGCACAATGGCTCTTTCCTTACCCATTTCATTCACAGCACCCATGATTTCTCTGCTCAGATTCTTTTTCATATGAAAGACCTTCTTTCTATACTCATTAGGAACTCTTTATCTTTCCTCTATGGGTAGTATAGAATTTTCCGGTCACAATATCCAACTGTTGATTTATGTAATTATTACAAGCATCCCTTGTTTTTTAGTTCTCAAAAGGCCATGGCGCCTCAGGGTTTAAACTTATACCCCACGCCCCAGATGGTCAGAATATGCTTCGGGTCGGAAGGATCCTCCTCCACCGCCTCCCTGAGACGATTGATATGTACCGGCACAGTGGACGTATTTCCCAAAGAATCCATGCCCCAGATCCTGGTATACAGGGACTCCCTGCTGAACACCACATCCGCATGAACCATGAGGAACTCCAGAAGCTGGAACTCCTTATTAGGCAGCACCTTTTCCTCTCCCCTCACGAAAATGCGGTGGGTATCAGGCTCCAGTGTAATGCCGCCAATGCTGATTTTCTTCCTTCTTTCCCCGGTGCCTTTCAGCCTTTCATACTGGGCCAGCTGGGACTTCACCCTGGCCACCAGCACACCGGGAGAAAAGGGCTTTTCGATATAATCATCGGCACCAAACCCCAGTCCCCTGATTTTATCGATGTCGCTTCTTCTGGCAGTGACCATCATAATGGGAATATCGATTTTATCCCGAAGTTTCCTTACAATCTGAAAACCGTCCACGCCGGGCAGCATGATATCCAGAAGGATCAGATCGTAATCTCCGGTGAGGGCTTCCGTCAAACCGGCAGTGCCGTTTTCCTCCACCTTTACCTCATAGCCTCCTACTTCCAGATAATCCCTTTCGATGGATGCAATATCATCATCATCTTCCACAATCAGTATCCGTTTTTTCATGTATATCCTCCAGTGGTAATACAATATCTACCTTCAATCCGTGAGGCTTCCTGCTGCTGAATGTGACCCTGCCCTTCATCAGATGCACCGCCCTTGCCACAATGGAAAGCCCCAGACCGCTTCCTTTGTCAGTGCGGCTTCTGGCCTTATCAGTACGGAAGAAGGCCTCCTTGAGCCGTCCCAGCGCTTCTTCCGGCACACCGGGGCCGTCATCGGACAGGGTGAGGATGGCCAGGCCGCCCCTTTTCTTTACCTCTATATCTATATGAACCCTCTCCTCTGTTTTGTAGCGGATGCTGTTGGAAACCAGATTTTCCACCACCCGTTCCAGAAGGAGAAGATTCCCCTCCACCTTCACCGCCTCTTTGGCTTCTATATGGAAATCGGCGCCATTCCTGCCCCAGTTCAGCCGGTTTTCCTCCACGAACTGACTGACCACCCGGGATAAATCCAGCGATTCTGTAGGAAGGGCCTTCTCCCCGATATCCATTTTCGTCAGAAGCAGCTGCTGCTCCACCAGCCTTTCCAGTACATCCGCCTTTCTGCGGATAACCTGGAGATACCGCTCCTGCATGGCCGGCGTGGAAGCCACATGGTCCAGAAGCCCTTCCACATAGGCCTTGATGGACGTAAGGGGCGTACGTATATCATGGGAAATGGACGCAATGAGCTCCTTCCTCTTTTGCTCGTCCTCCTCCTTTTCCTCCAGCGACCGCTTCAGCCGCCAGGCCATGACATTGAACGTCTCTATGGCAGGGCTGAACTCATCATTTCTTTCATAATCCAGATGGACCGACAGATTGCCCTTCCGCACCTCCTCTGCCCCCCGCTCCAGCTCCTTCAGGGGAGCCAGAATGCGGCGGATAATGAAACGGGACAGGAAATAGCTGGTAGCCACGATAAACATGCCGAGCACCACAAGGATGAAACGGGTCACGGCCCGGGCCGCCTTTTCAATGGCCCCGTCATTCCTGAACTTCGGATGATGGGCCATGATATAGAGATGGTAAATTTCGTCATGAATGATAGTCTTCTCCATAAAGCGGTAATCATCGCCGTCGGTGACGCTGTAGCTGCTGTTTCCCTCCCGGCCGTCCAGCTTTGCCGGCAGCCCCTCTGCCTTAAGGTTCTCTATCCCCTGCCGGCCTTCCTTCTCATTGCCATAACGGTAAAGAGTGGTTCCATCCTTCTCCAGCGCCACATAGGTGGACAAGGGATCCGTAATCTCCATCACCCAGCCATAGCGCTCCAAAGGCTCCCTGTGGCGGAGGCCGTGAAACAGGGTGGTGCGGATGACCTGGGAAATCACGTTAAACTGGAATCCGCTCTCCGCCATCACATGATTCCCGCTGGCCGCATAAAGAAGCAGCCCTCCAAAGGCGGAAGCCAGCACGAAAAATGTCATGAGGAAAGGAAGAATGCATACCGCAATATGGCTTAATATCAAACTTTTTCGAATGGTCATGGAATCACCTGGATGATAAAAAGTGTTCAGAGGGTTCAAAAGGGGGGCGGGCCCGAAGGGCTCGCGGGTTGTATGGAAAGGTTGTGGAAAAAGGTTCGGAGGTTTGACGGGCCTTTGGCCCGAGGGTTGTGGATTGCCCTGTCGGGCAATGAATGAATATATGCCGCCTATCGGCGGCACTAAAAACCGAACAACCGGGCTGCGCCGTTGGAAATGCACCACTTTTGGTGCTGCGCACCACCTTCCCCCCCGGTGGGGGGACTTTACTCTCCACTTACCTTCCCGCCCGTCACGTCATTCTGAGCCGCAGGCGAAGAATCCCAGTACGTGCCGATAATGAGACATTTGCCTATAAATACCGGTGGGCGGGAAGGAAGCCGCAGAAGATTACGGAGCTGCCTGCCCGGCCCCTTTGCGGCCCTATCAGCCCTATCATACAAACAGCCGGAACAAACTGCAACCGCCATGGTTTCAGTTTATTTTTTATTTAACCTTCCATACATAATCATTAACATGGTTCCTGTAGAGTAAGGATAAGGAATTCTTACAGGAGGAATCTATGAAAACACTGCGAAACCATCCTTATCTTACGCTTCTCTTCTTTACCCTTTTCCTGTATCTGGCGGGAAACCAGCTTTTGGCCATAACGGACACAGCGGAGTCCAATTACGCTTTAACTGCCAAGGAAATGGTGCTTTCCGGCGACTGGATTTCTCCCAGAATTTACGGCTGCTTCTGGTACGACAAACCCATTTTTTATTACTGGGAACTGGCCCTGTCCTTTACCCTCTTCGGGTTCAACGAAATGGCTGCCCGTCTGCCTGCCGCTCTCTTTGGCTCTGCCTCGGTGCTCTTTACTTATTGGTTCGCTCGCCGCACCTATGGGGAAAAGACAGGCTGGCTCTCCGCCATCATCCTGGGCACCTCGGTGGAATGCTGGATTCTCTCCAAGGCCGTCATTACCGACTCCACCCTCTTCCTTTTCATGAGCGGCGCCGTGGCTTTCTTCTACCTGGGGTATACGGAAAACAGGAAATACTATTTCCTCTGCTATCTCTTTGCTGCCCTGGCCACCCTCACCAAGGGCCCCATCGGCATCCTCCTTCCCGGGCTTGCGTGCCTGCTCTTTCTCCTCTATAAAAAAGACCTGAAGGAAATGGCCCATGTGCACCTCCTTTCCGGCCTTGTCCTTTTCATCCTGATAGCCGGCGCCTGGTACGGCACCATGTGCTATCTCCACGGCAAAGATTTCCTTCTGAACTTCATCGGAGTGCACAATGTGCTCCGGGCCACGGTTTCCGAGCACCCCTCCCACAATAAATGGTATTTCTACCTTATGATTTACTTCATCGGCTTTGCGCCCTGGAGCTTCTTTATCCCCTTCTCCCTTTTCCGCCGCTGGAAAGAAAGGAAACTGGATCTTCGAAGCGCCGACGACATGACCCAGCTTCTTGTGATTTACGCCTTCGTAATTTTCCTTTTCTTCCAGCTGGTGGCTACCAAGTACACCACCTACACCTTCCCCGCCCTCTTCTCCCTTTCCATCCTCACCGCCCGCCTTTACAGGGATTATGATTTCCGCATAGAAAAGGCAGGCCTTGCCTTAGGCGTGGTATACACAGTCCTTACCGTGGCCGCAGCTCCTTCCATCATGCTTTCCCGTTCCGGCAAGGAAATCGGGGAAGCCCTGGCCCGTATGGACACTTCCAATAAGACCATTGCCTTTCTCCATGATTACCGCACCTCCGCCGTCTTCTACAGCGGAAAGACCATCTACCGCGCCGAACCGGGCGATAAGATAGCTTCCATGGAACCCGGTACCCTCTCCTGGAATGCGAAGAACGTCATGCCCTTCGTGGCTGAAGAAAAACTGCTGGATAATCCGGACGCCCTTCTCATTACAAGTAAAAACAGCTCAGCCCCCTTCCTCATTGCCTATAATAAAGAAGATTTGGCATCCCGTATCAATGTCCCCGGTAAATACACCCTGTGGCTGAGGTAAATCATGCGTTTATCTCATAAAATGCCTCATAACCGGCAACGGACTCATAAATAACTGCCTTTACTTTTTCGAGGAAAAGCGATATACTATAGCAGTCAACGAAATGGCGGTGTAGCCAAGCGCTAAGGCGTGGGCCCTGCAAGGCCCTTATCCCCGTGTTCAACTCCGGGCACCGCCTCCAGCAATATAAAAGCTCCTGGAAATCCAGGAGCTTTTTTGATGTGTATAAGGGCCGCAGGGCGGCCCGGGTTCAGAGGATTCAGAAGGTTCAAAGGGTTCAAAGGGAAAGGGGGGACGGGGCCTTTGGCCCCGTGGGCTCTTAAGGTTCTTAGGTTTGACAGCGCCTATGGCGCTGAGGGTTGTGGTATCGCCCTTTGAGCCACTGCGTGGCAGGGTTCAAAGGGTTCAGAGGGGTCAGAGGGTGTTAATTGCCGCCGAAGGCGGCACTAAAAACCGAACAACCGGGCTGCGCCCGTTGGAAATGCACCCCTTTTGGTGCTGCGCCCCACCTTTCCCCCGGTGGGGGGACTTTACTCTTCACTTACCTTCCAGCCCGTCACGTCATTCTGAGCCGCAGGCGAAGAATCTTGGTACATGCCGATAGTACCTCATCGCTGATAAATACCAGCCGGAAGGCGGAAAGCCGATAGCCGATAGCCGACAGCCGATAGCGGTTTTCTCACTCCTTCGGCACGGGGCCGTACTTGTTCTTTTTGTTCTCTCCGGGGAAGAAGGCAAGGAGCACAACTGCTGCCATGAAGATGACCGCTACCACCCTGGTGGCGGTGAGCTGGCTTCCCAGGAACTGGCCGCCCATCTGGTTGATGGCAAAGAGGAGGAGGAAGAATACCCAGTAGTAGAGATGGGAGAGGCCGATGTCCGAAAGGCGGCGCATGGCCAGGCTGATGAGGGAGATGAAGCAGAGAGTGCCTACCACCAGGAAGGTGAAGATGTACACATTGAGGTCCCCCACAAAGAGTTCCGGTCGAAAGCAGGTGAATCCGAAGAGGATGGCGGCGGGGATGGCGGCGCCCAGCATTTTGGGGATATAGGAGCGGCGGCTCATGCGGCCTACGGGATTGAAGTAGGTCTGGAAGATTTTATGACCCACCCCTTTGGACGCTTCTTCCGCTTCCTTTTCAATGGCTTCGTTGTCAGAAAGCACTTTAGCTTCTTCACTGTCCATAAGGGCGATGGTAACCACCTTTTCCCCCTTGCCCGGTTTCGTGATGAAGATGGAGGTGACGGTGTCTGCAAAAATAGTCATGCCTGCCGCGTCTTCTCCCTTTCCTTCCGATTCGGAGAGGGCTTTGATGAAATCATCTCTTTCCCCCGCCGGCAGTTCCATGTAAATGGCGGCGGTTTTCTTATTACGGATGCACACGCCGATGATGGATACTTCTTTTCCGTAGAAGGAGAATTTCTCTTCTCCTTCAGAGAGGGAGTAGAATTCGATGTGCTTGTCTTCGTCCTTCTTTTCCCTGGTGGCGGTGTATTCTTTGGAAATGCTTCTGAGGCTGTCTCCGAGACGGATTTTTCCCGCTCTTCTTGGTTTCCTGTGTTTTCCGCCGATGGCTGCTTTGCCGGCGTTTTCTGTAATATCAGGTATATCAAAATCCATGTTCATGTAGATTCGCTCCTTTGAAATAGGGATTTTCCCCGTTTCTATTTATTGTACCATGAGAGGCAGGGAGAAAAAAGCGGCCCTGCTTTTCGTTTCATTCATAAAAAAAGAACCGGCGAGGATTCACCGGTTCTTTCTTATGACACAGGAAATCAGTCAACCAGGGCGATGATCACTTCAGGAGCGTTATCGCCGAGACGGCCGTCCAGTTTCACAATGCGGGTATAGCCGCCGTTGCGTTCTGTGTATTTCTTTGCAATTTCATCAAACAGTTTCTTTGTAACAGCCTTGTCCATGATGAAACCTTCAGCCTGACGGCGGGCATGGAGATCGCCTCTCTTAGCGAGGGAGATCATCTTGTCAGCTACATGGCGGAGTTCCTTGGCCTTGGACTCAGTGGTCTTAATCTGGCCATGCTGGAAAAGGGCGGTTACGAGACTGCGCAGCAGGGCCTTGCGGGCGCCGCTGACTCTTCTCAATCTACTACGTGCCATTTCTTTCCTCCTATAACTATATCAATCCTTGGAATCTTTGAGATGAAGTCCGTAATCCCGGAAGTTTGCCAGTTTTTCTTTGATTTCATCTACTGATTTTTTACCAAGGTTGCGTACACGGGTCAATTCATCTTCTGTCTTGTCTGTCAGTTCGCCGATGGTATTGATTTCGGCTCTCTTCAGGCAGTTGAATGCACGGACAGAAAGTTCCAGTTCGTCAATGGGAAGAGCGCGGACTGCGTCTTCATTGACTTTATCCTGAGCAGGAGCGGGGCTTTCTTCTTCTGCTTCACCTTCTGCGGTTTCGGTGCCGGGCTGGCTGATGCCGATTTTGCAGAAGTTTTCAAAGCAGCTGATAAGGATGTTGGCAGCTGTTGCCACTGCGTCGTCCGCATTGACAGAGCCGTCGGTATCCAGTTCCAGGGTCAGCTTGTCATAGTCCATTTCGTTGCCTACTCTGGTATCGCTGACTTCGTAATTGCATTTAACGACAGGAGAATAAATGGAGTCGATGGGGATAACGCCGATGACGTCTTCCTCTCTCTTGTTCTTTGTGAAAGGTACATAGCCATGTCCACGGTTAATGGTCATTTCCATGCCCAGATGGGCATCGGAATCCAGGGTGCAGATGGCCAGATCTTTGTTGAGAACATCTATTTCAGCCGGTAAAACCATGTCACCGGCATGGAAAATACCCTCTTTAGTGATATCGATCCGAACGGTGATGGGGAAGGTCGCTTCGTCATGGGCGATGAAACGGATCTTCTTCAGGTTCAGAATCATATCTGTTACATCTTCTCTGACGCCGTTGATAGTAGAAAATTCATGAAGCACGCCGTCGATTTTGATAGACGTAATAGCCACACCGTCTAAAGATGAAAGCAACACGCGTCGTAAACTGTTGCCCAGGGTGATGCCATAGCCTCTTTCGAGTGGTTCGCATTCGAATTTGCCATGACGCTTGTCATCGCTGAGTTCCACAGTCTTAATTGTGAAGCTAGTATTTTCGATCATCCGAAAGTCCTCCTTCTGCGCCTTGCGGCGCCAAAATGAAACAGAAAGGATATACCTTAATTATACTCTTCTGCGTTTCGGAGGACGGCAGCCGTTATGAGGAATCGGGGTGACGTCCTTAATGCTGCTGACTTCAATGCCTGCTGCCTGCAGTGCACGGATTGCGGCTTCACGGCCTGCACCCGGTCCCTTGACGAATACGTCAGCGGAACGCATGCCCTGGTCAATAGCCACTTTAGCAGCCTGTTCAGCTGCCATCTGTGCTGCGAATGGTGTGCTCTTACGGGAGCCTTTGAATCCGAGTCCGCCGGCAGATGCCCAGGCAATGGTGTTGCCGTTGGAGTCAGTAATCGTTACAATCGTGTTGTTGAAAGTAGAACGAATATGAGCTGCACCGGATTCTACATGTTTTCTTTCTTTTCTTTTTGCTTTACTTTTTACCGTAGCCATTATATCCCTCCTTCAACATTACTTCTTGGTTGCAGTCTTCTTGCCTGCAATGGTCTTCTTCGGACCCTTGCGTGTACGGGCATTGGTTTTTGTTCTCTGTCCGCGTACCGGCAGGCCTTCACGATGACGTCTGCCTCTGTAGGAACCGATTTCTACCAGGCGCTTAATGTTGAGGGATTCTTCTCTACGGAGATCACCTTCGACTTTGTAGTCAGCCAGAACGTTGCGGATTTTTGCAACGTCATCTTCTGTGAGATCTCTCACACGGATATCAGGATTGATTCCTGCTTTGTCTAAGATTTCTTTGGAAAGAGTGGGGCCAATTCCATAAATATAAGTTAAGCCGATCTCAACGCGCTTATCTCTTGGTAAGTCTACACCAGCTATACGTGCCATCTACTCTTTAACCTCCTTTTAATTAACCTTGTCTCTGCTTATGCTTCGGATTTTCACAAATGACCATTACACGGCCTTTGCGTTTGATGATCTTGCACTTGTCACACATCTTTTTGACGGACGGTCTGACCTTCATCTTGGTTCCTCCTTACTTACTTGTAACGATAGGTAATCCTGCCGTGCTCTAAATCGTAGGGCGTCAATTCCACTGTCACCTTATCCCCGGGCAGTATACGGATGAAATTCATCCTCATTTTGCCGGAAATAGTAGCCAGCACAATATGGCCGCCGTTTTCCAGTTTGACACGGAACATGGCGTTTGGAAGCTTTTCTACTACTTTGCCTTCCACTTCAATAACGTCTGCCTTGCTCATGAGAGCCTCCTTTGGCTTACATATACTGTCCGCTGGTACGATATCAGTCGCGCAGCGTCAGAATTTTGGGACCATCTTTGGTAATGGCGATGGTGTGCTCAATGTGGGCGGACGGTTTCCCGTCAGCAGTCACTACACTCCAGCCATCACGAAGAGAAATGATATCAGCACTTCCCATGGTAATCATAGGTTCGATGCAGATAACCATGCCTTCTTCAAGACGCGGCCCATGACCTGGCGTTCCGTAATTCGGAATTTCCGGATCTTCGTGCATGTCCGTCCCGATGCCATGGCCTACATATTCCCGAAGAACGCCGTAGCCGTATGGTTTCACATAGCTTTCCACGGCATGACCGATGTCGCCTACGGTGTTGCCCACCACTGCCTGCTTGATGCCGGCAAAAAGTGCGCCTTCCGTAGCCTTGATCAGCTGCATATTCTTCTTGTTGGTATGGCCTACCGGTACGGTGATACAGGAATCACCCATGTAACCATTTAATTCTACCACAAGATCGATAGAAATGATATCACCTTTTTTTAAAATTTTTCTTGCTGAAGGAATTCCGTGGACTACAGTGTCATTTACCGACGCACAGATGGATCCGGGATAGCCTTCGTATCCCTTCTCGGCGGGAATGCCGCCTCTGTCCCTGATAAATTTTTCTGCCAGATGGTCGAGGTCAAGAGTGCTCATGCCTGGCTTCACTGCTTTTTCCAGCATAGAGAGGGTTTCCGCAGTCAGACGGCTGGCTGCGGCGATTTTCTCTATTTCTTCCGGTGTATGGATGATAATCATTTAGAAGCCTTCTTTAAAGCGTCCTGGATATCAGCGTACACCTTGTCCATGGACTGGTCTCCGTCGATTTCATAGTACCGGCCGCTGACTTTGTAGTAGTCAATGAGGGGCTTGGTGGACGTTTCGTAAACGTCAAGCCGCTGGGAGATGGTCTTTTCATTATCATCAGCCCGCTGGTACAGTTCACCGCCGCAGTTGTCGCATACGCCTGCCTGCTTCGGGGGACGGAATTCTTTGTGGAAGGAAGCTCCGCATTTCTTGCATACCAGTCTTCCGCTTACTCTCTTGATGATGTCATCACGATTGGCTTTGATGCCGATGACAGCAGTAAGCTGGATGCCCAGTTCATGCAGAATGGCATCCAGGGCAGAGGCCTGGGCGGTGGTGCGGGGGAATCCGTCGAGGATCCATCCCTTTTTGCAGTCGTCCTGGGCCAGTCTTTCCTTTACGATGCCCACAGTTACACTATCCGGAACAAGGGCTCCCTTGTCCATATAGCTTTTAGCTTCCTTGCCGAGAGCAGTTCCCGATTTCACAGCCGCGCGGAACATGTCGCCGGTTGCAATCTGGGGGATGCCGTAATCACGAATGAGCTTTTCTGCCTGGGTGCCTTTGCCGGCGCCGGGAGGTCCCATTAATAAGATATACATATCCTGCTCCTTATTGTACAAAAGCCTTATTTAATAAAGCCCTGATAGTTTCTTGTAACCATATAAGACTGTGCCTGTCTCATGGTGTCCAGTGCAACGCCGACGATAATGAGGAGGGATGTACCACCGAAGTACACGCCCTGGATGCCGGTGATGTTTCCGATGAAGTTCGGAAGGATTGCAATGAATGCCAGGAAAACGGCGCCGGTCAGTGTGATTCTGGACAATACCTTATCTACATACATCATGGTGGGTTGTCCGGGGCGGATGCCGGGGATGAAGCCGCCGTATTTCTTCATATTATCTGCCAGGTCCTTGATATTCACGGAAATGGCGGTATAGAAATAGGTGAAGATAAAAATGAGGAAACCGTAGCAGATGGTATTCGGCCAGGTGCCCCATCCAAAGAAATTACCAACGGACTGGATCCAGCCTACGTGGATGAACTGTGCCAGGGTAATGGGAAGCATGAGAATGGAGGATGCGAAGATGATGGGGATGACACCGGCCTGGTTCACCTTCAGCGGCAGGTAGGTGGAATGGCCGCCATACATTCTGCGTCCGACCACACGCTTGGCATACTGGATAGGAATTCTTCTCTGTCCTTCATTCACTTCGATGACCATGAGGATCATGGCAAGGGCGATGACCAGGAACAGGAGAAGCTGGAAGGGGGAAATGGTGCCGACCTTGAGGTAATCCACCACGGTGGAAATAGCCTGCGGGAAGCGGGCTACGATACCGCAGAAGATGATAAGGGAAATACCGTTGCCGATACCATGTTCCGTAATCTTATCGCCGATCCACATGAGGAGGCAGGTGCCTGCTGTGAGGACAACGATAACAAAAAAGAAATACAGCCAGCTGTTATCAACAAGGGCATTGTTGATACGCAGGGCATAGGTCATGCCGAATGCCTGCACAGCTGCCAGGAAAATGGTGAAGTATCTTGTTACTTTCTGGATTTTCTTGTATCCTTCTGCGCCGTCTTTTCTCCATTCTTCCAGGGTGGGGATGACAGCGGTGAGGAGCTGCATAATGATGGATGAGTTGATGTAGGGGGTAATACTCATGGCAAAGATGGAGAACTTGCTGAGTGCCCCGCCGGCGAAGAGGTCCAGGAACCCGAAGAGGTTGCCCGATGTGAAAAGGCTCTCAATCACCGATGAATCAACCCCCGGCACGGGGATATGTACCCCGAGACGGAAGATGACGAACATCAGGAAAGTGAAAAGAATGCGATCTTTGAGTTCTTTATTTGCAAAAAAGTTTGCCAAAGTAGATCCCATATCAGATCACCTCTACTTTTCCACCTGCTGCTTCGATTTTCTGCTGAGCGGTCTTGGTGAAGCCCTGTGCTCTTACGGTCAGAGCCTTGGACAGTTCACCGTTTCCCAGTACACGTACACCATCGAGAACGTTCTTCAGAACACCTGCTTCAACGAGGGCTGCCGGATCAACAACAGCGTTGTCATCGAAACGATTCAGCTGTTCCACGTTGATTTCAGCGTATTCTTTAGCTAATACATTTTTAAAACCGCGCTTTGGAAGACGACGGTACAGAGGCATCTGGCCGCCTTCAAATCCCGGACGGACGCCGCCGCCTGTTCTGGCGTTCTGGCCTTTCGCACCGCGGGTAGCCTGTTTGCCCATGCCGCTTCCGAGGCCTCTGCCTACGCGACGACGTACTCTTGTGGAGCCTTCAGCCGGTTTCAGTTCATGCAGTTTCATCAGTGCACCTCCTTCTTATTATTCTGCTTCTTTGCATTCAACCAGATGCTGGACAGAGTGAATCATGCCTTTAATCTGGGGGGTAAGTTCTTTTTCTACAGAGGAATTGGTCTTGTGAAGGCCAAGTGCCTTAATAGTAGCGATATGTTCCGGTCTGGAGCCAATCACGCTTTTTTTCAGTGTAATAATAACTTTCATGAGGGGCCCCCTTAGTTGTAAATTTCGTCCAGGCTCTTTCCGCGGAGTGCTGCAACAGTTTCTGCATTTTCAAGCTTGGAGAGACCGTCCATAGTAGCTCTAACCATGTTGATGGGGTTAGAAGAACCGAGGGATTTGGTCAGAATGTTACGGATGCCTGCCAGAGCCAGTACGGCACGAACCGGGCCGCCGGCTTTGATACCGGTACCTTCGGCAGCAGGTTTCATAATGACCTTGCCGGCACCATAGATGCCCAGCATGGGATGAGGAATGGTTCCGTTTTTCAGAGCCACGGTAATCATATTTTTCTTAGCGTCTTCAACGCCCTTGCGGATAGCTTCAGGAACTTCAGCTGCCTTGCCCAGGCCTGCGCCTACTTTGCCCTTGCCATCACCGACTACTACAACTGCAGCAAAGGAAAAACGACGGCCGCCTTTAACGACTTTAGCAACGCGGTTGATGAAAACGACGTTTTCCTGTAAGTCGGATTCCTGTTTTTCAAATCTTGGCATGTGCTTTCTCCTTTTTAAAATTTCAAGCCGGCTTCGCGGGCACCTTCAGCCAGAGCCTGCACTCTGCCATGATAGATATAACCGCCGCGATCGAACACTACAGTTTCAATGCCCTTTTCCAGAGCTCTCTTGGCAACGAGAGCGCCTACAGCCTTAGCTGCTTCAGCGTTTCCGCCATAGGGGAACTGAGCCTTGATTTCTTTATCTAAGGTATTAGCCGATACCAGGGTTACGCCAGCTTCATCATCAATGACCTGTGCGTAAATGTTAGCCAGGGATCTGAACACATTGAGACGCGGGCAGGCAGCAGTACCGGAGATTTTCTTACGAAGACGCAGATGACGGCGGATGACCGCATTTCTGCTTGCATTTTTACGCATATTTTTCTACCTCCTGTCTTACTTTGTTGCGCCGGTCTTACCAGCCTTACGGCGTACGTATTCACCGGAATAACGGATACCCTTGCCTTTGTAAGGTTCCGGTTCTCTCCAGGCACGGATTTCAGCTGCTACCTGGCCAACCTTTTCCTTATCAGCGCCGGATACGAGGATCACAACGGAAGACGGAGTGGTGATTGTAATACCTTCCGGCGGTGTGATGATAACCGGATGGGAGAAACCGAGGGACAGCTTCAGGTTGGTGCCCTGCATCTGTGCATTGTAGCCAACGCCCTGGATTTCCAGTTTCTTTTCAAAGCCCTGGGTTACACCAACAACCATGTTGTGAATCAGGGTACGGGTCAGTCCGTGCAGGGAACGGTTTTTGATTTCATCATTAGGACGGGAAACCAGGATTTCATTGTTTTCCATCTTAATATCCATTTCTTCACTCAGTGCACGGGACAGTGTTCCCTTCGGGCCCTTAACTGTTACTGTATGGCCGTCAATCTTGACTTCCACACCAGCCGGGACCGCAATAGGTTTCTTGCCAATTCTTGACATTCTATACCTCCAACGGATTACCAGACAAACGCAAGAACTTCACCGCCAAGGCCTTCTCTGCGAGCTGCCTTGTCAGTCATGATGCCCTTGGATGTGGAAATAACTGCAATACCGAGACCGCCGAGAACCTTCGGCAGTTCTTCTTTGCCTGCATACACTCTCAGGCCCGGTTTGGAAATTCTCTTCAGACCTTTGATGACCTTTTCACGGTTAGCGCCGTATTTCAGGGAAACGCGGAGAACCTGGTGGCCTTCGACTTCGATCTGTTCTACGTTTTTGATAAAGCCTTCATCTTTTAAAATCGTAAGCACAGCTGCCTTAATTTTAGAAGCAGGCATATCTACCTTATCATGATATGCATCGTTCGCATTACGAATACGGGTAAGCATATCCGCAATTGGATCGGTTGTTACCATTATTTAATCCTCCTCCCGAATTACCAGCTGGCTTTTCTAATTCCCGGAATTTCGCCATTGTAAGCCAGGTCACGGAACTGGTTACGGCAAATTCCGAATTTACGCATATAGCCGTGGGGACGGCCTGTCAGTTTGCAACGGTTATGCAGACGTGTCGGAGAAGCGTTGCGGGGCAGTTTGGAAAGAGCTTCCCAGTCGCCTGCTTCCTTCAGAGCCTGACGTTTGGCTGCATATTTCTGAACAGCGAGTTCTCTCTTCTTCTCGCGTTCCAACATAGACTTCTTTGCCATATTGTCCTCCGATTATTTCTTGAACGGCATGCCGAACTGGCGCAGGAGCTCGCGGGCTTCTTCATCAGTCTTAGCCGTAGTTACTACAATGATATCCATGCCGCGGATACGGTCGATTTTTTCATAATCAACTTCCGGGAAAATCAGCTGTTCCTTTACGCCGAATGCATAGTTGCCACGGCCGTCGAAGCTCTGGTCGCTGATGCCGCGGAAATCGCGTACACGGGGCAGAGCGATGTTGATCAGACGATCGAGGAATTCATACATTCTGTCGCCGCGGAGGGTGACTTTGCAGCCCAGGGGCATTCCTTCACGGATGTGCCATGCAGCCAGGGATTTATGAGCCTTGCAGATCATCGGCTGCTGGCCGGTGATAGCTGCGAGGTCAGATGCTGCTGCATCAACTGCTTTAGAGTTTTCAGTAGCTTCGCCTACACCGATGTTGATGACAATCTTATCCAGCTTCGGGATTTCCATGTCATTCTTGTAGCCGAACTTTTCGCGCATGGTGTTTTTAATCTGCGCCTTGTACAAATCGTTTAATCTGGACACTTGTTATCCTCCTTCCCGCTTAAGCCTTGTCAATAATAGCGCCGCTCTTAACAGCTGCTCTTACATAAGAGCCGTCCTTCTGCTGGACTTTCTTTACGCGGGTCGGTTTCTTGGATTCCGGATCCAGGATCATGACCTTGGACGCATAAATCGGAGCTTCCTTCTCGATGATGCCGCCCTTGGGATTAGCCTGGCTCGGTTTCATGTGTTTCTTAACCATGTTGACGCCTTCAACGACTACACGGCCTTCCTTCGGCATAGCAGCCTTGATTTTGCCCTGCTTGCCTTTATCTTTGCCGGAAATAACGACAACAGTGTCTCCGGTCTTTACATGCAGTTTCTGACTCATCATTTGCCTCCCTATTAGAGCACTTCCGGAGCCAGGGAAATGATCTTCATGAAATCTCTTTCACGGAGTTCTCTTGCTACCGGTCCAAAAATACGTGTTCCTACCGGGCTCTTGTCGTCTTTAATAATAACAACTGCGTTTTCATCAAAGCGGATATGGGATCCGTCACTGCGGCTTACGCCGTTTACGCTGCGGACTACGACAGCCTTGACTACCTGGCCCTTCTTAACAACGCCGCCGGGGGTTGCATCTTTGACCGTGCAAACCACAATATCACCGATATTGCCGCTCTTACGGAAGGAACCACCCAGAACTTTAATAACCAGGACGTTCTTAGCACCGGTATTATCTGCAACGTTGAGTCTGCTTTCCTGCTGAATCATCGTGCCTATCCTCCTATAATTATCTTTCTATATCAGTTCTGACGGGCAACGATTTTCTCAACTCTCCAACGCTTGTCGCGAGACAGCGGGCGAGTTTCGACGATGCGTACCGTATCACCGACACGGCATTCGTTGTTTTCGTCATGCGCTTTGAACTTGGTTGTGGTATTAATAGATTTTTTGTACAGCTTGTGGGGAACTTTGCGTTCTACAGCAACAACGACGGTTTTGTCCATCTTATCGCTGACAACAACTCCCTGGCGCACCTTGCGCAACTTTCTTTCTTCTGCCACGTTGAGATCCTCCTTTGGATTAACCGTCATGCCTTCTTGGCAGCCTTCAATTCTTCTTCACGCTGAACAGTCTTGATTCTTGCGATGGTCTTCTTTACTTCGCGGATACGCATCGGATTTTCAAGCTGTCCTGTAGCGAGCTGAAAACGGAGGTTAAACAGTTCTTCCTTTAAGCCGGCAACCTTTTCATCTAATTCGGCAGTGCTCAGGTTACGAATTTCATTGACCTTCATTTTATTCACCTGCCACTTCTTGTCCTTTAACTACAAACTTTGTCTTGATCGGCAGCTTGTGACCTGCAAGGCGCATAGCTTCCTTTGCAGCTTCCATGGGGATGCCGCCCATTTCGAACATAACACGGCCGGGTCTCACAACTGCTACCCAGTATTCTACAGCACCTTTACCGGAGCCCTGACGGGTGCCGATCGGTTTAGCGGAAACCGGTTTGTCCGGGAAAATCTTAATCCAGACCTTGCCGCCGCGCTTGGTATAACGGGTCATAGCAATACGGGCTGCTTCGATCTGGCGGCTGGTAATCCAGGATGGTTCCGTGGCAACCAGGCCAAATTCACCGTAAGTCACGGTGTTTCCACGATGTTCCTTGCCTTTCATACGGCCGCGGAACTGTTTACGATATTTTGTACGCTTTGGAATTAACATCAGGAATCACTCCTTTCAGAGTTTTTCGGTCTGCGTTCTCTGCGATCACCACGGCGGCCGCCTCTTCTGTTGCCATCATGACGGTTGCCTCTGTCCTTATTGGTGCGGACATTTTCGTTTTCATCCACAACCTGGCCGGGAGCGAGCTCGCCTTTATAAATCCAGACTTTAATGCCGATAGCACCATAGGTGGTGTGAGCTGCGGTTACACCGTAGTCAATGTTGGCACGGAGAGTCTGAAGGGGAATAGAACCTTCGCGGTAGCTTTCGCTGCGGGCGATTTCAGCGCCGCCCAGACGACCGGAAACGGTTACCTTGATACCTTTAGCGCCTGCGCGCATGGTTCTGCCTACAGCCTGTTTAACAGCACGGCGGAAGCCGATACGTCTTTCCAGCTGGGAAGCAATGTTTTCACCAACCAGGATAGCGCTCATGTCGGTGGATTTGATTTCGAGAATGTCGATATCCACTTCCTTGTCAGTTACAGCAGCCAGGGCTTTCTTGATATCCTCAATGCCCGTGCCGCCGCGACCGATAACCATGCCCGGCTTAGCGGTATAAATGGCAAGCTTTACACGATTGCCTACACGTTTAATGCCAATCTTGGAAATGCCTGCTACGAACAGGTGCTTCTTTAAAAACTGGCGGATTTTGGCATCTTCCACAAGCAGTGCAGCATAATCTTTTTCTGCAAACCATTTGGAATCCCAGTCATCGATCACGCCTACACGCATTCCATGCGGATTTACTTTCTGACCCAAAACGTTTCCCTCCTTCGATTACTCTTTTTCAGAAACTTTTACCGTCAGTGTGCTGGTACGTTTCATAATCCCGAAAGCCTGTCCACGAGAACGTGGATGTACGCGCTTCATGATCGGGCCTGCATCTACATAAATGGTGGAGATGTAGAGATTATCAATGTTCATGTTGTTGTTATTTTCTGCATTAGCCATGGCGCTCCGCAGGGTCTTTTCAACCACGATGGAAGCAGCCTTGTGGGTATTACGCAGAATGGAGATAGCTTCTCCCGCTTTCTTGCCGCGGACAAGGTTAGCTACGATGCGGACCTTGCGGGGAGAAATGCGGACATTTCTTGAAATTGCCTGAACTTCCATTTTATTCCTCCCTGTTACTTGCCGGCCTTATCGCTCTTGTTGTGGCCCTTGAAAGTACGGGTCGGAGCGAATTCGCCAAGCTTATGGCCAACCATATCTTCAGTGATGTAAACCGGTACATGCTTTCTTCCGTCGTGAATCGCAATGGTGTGACCTACGAAACTCGGAAGGATAGTAGAAGCACGGGACCAGGTTTTAACAATTTTCTTATCGTTAGCTGCGTTCAGAGCGTCAATCTTCTTTACCAGAGAGAAAGCGACGAACGGGCCTTTTTTTACGGATCTGGACACTTTTACTCCTCCTTATCTTACTTGCGTCTCTTAACAATCAGTTTGGTAGACGCTTTTTTGTTGTCGCGGGTCTTCACGCCGTAAGCAGGCTTGCCCCACGGAGTAACAGGACGCTTACGTCCGACAGGAGCTTTACCTTCGCCGCCGCCATGCGGATGGTCATTCGGGTTCATTACAACGCCGCGGGTAGCCGGACGAACGCCGAGCCAGCGGTTTCTTCCTGCTTTGCCCAGGGTGATGTTTTCATGGTCATCGTTGCCAACCACACCGATGGTAGCACGGCAGCGGATATGTACTCTGCGGAGTTCGCCGGAAGGCAGACGGAGCAGTGCATAATCCCCTTCCTTAGCCATCAGCTGAGCACTTGCGCCGGCGGAACGGACCATCTGGCCGCCCTTGCCGATTTTCAGTTCCACATTGTGAACGATGGTACCAAGAGGAATATTGGTGAAAGGCAGGCAGTTGCCTACTTTAATATCGGATTCTGGGCCGCTGGTGATGACATCGCCAACTTTCAGTCCCTTAGGAGCCAGGATGTAGCGCTTTTCGCCATCAGCGTACTTAACCAGAGCAATGCGGCAGGTACGGTTCGGATCGTATTCGATGGTAGCAACCGTTGCCGGGATGTTATCCTTGTTTCTCTTGAAATCGATAATTCTGTACTGACGTTTATGACCGCCGCCCTGATGGCGAACTGTCATTTTGCCGGAGCCATTGCGACCGCCATGATTATGAACAGGAGCCAGAAGGGATTTTTCCGGTTTATCTGTTGTGATTTCATCAAAAGTGGAAACGGTCATCTGACGGCGTCCGGGAGTATACGGTTTAAAAGATTTATAAGCCATTGATTAACTCCTCCTTACGCTTCGAAGAGCTCAATTGTTTCGCCCGGTTTGAGTGTAACAATTGCTTTCTTCCAATCACTGCGACGACCCTGGGTACGGCCCAGACGCTTCATCTTGCCTTCATAACGCATGGTGTTCACAGCCTGAACTTTGACTTTGAAAATCTGTTCCACTGCCTGGCGGATTTCCACCTTGGTAGCAGCCAGCGGCACGCGGAAAGTGTACTTCCGTTCTTCCATGAGAGCGGTGGTTTTTTCCGTGATAATCGGTTTAATGAGGATGTCACGTACTTCCATTATGCCAGTACCTCCTCAATCTTCTTAACAGCTTCCTGGGTGAGGAACAGCTTGTCATAATTTACAATATCATAGATGTTGATTCCGCTGGGAACATAAGCCTTTACGCCGGGAATGTTTCTTGCGGACAGAACGGTGTTTTCAGCTGCATCGCCGCCGTCAACGATGAGAGCCTTGCCTGCGTTGAATGCAGACAGCATCTTAACAACTTCCTTAGTCTTCGGTGCGTCGAAATGGATGGTGTCGATCACAACCAGTTCATTCGCACGGAGCTTTTCGGAAAGAGCAGACTTTACAGCCAGCTGGCGAGCCTTTCTCGGCATAGCCTTTGCATGGCTTCTGGGGGTCGGTCCGAATACGGTGCCGCCGCCAACCCACAGTGGGGAGCGGATGGATCCGACTCTGGCACGACCGGTGCCCTTCTGCTTCCAGGGCTTCTTGCCGCCGCCGCGGACAAGGCCTCTGGTCTTTGTGGCGTGGGTGCCGAGGCGTTCATTAGCCATCTGGCGAACCACTGCCTGGTGAATAACAGCTTCGTTATAGTCTACGCCAAAGACGCTGTCATTCAGCTCTATTTCACCGGTTTCCTGGCCGGCTACATTATACAGCTTTACTTTCGGCATTGAGATGTTCCTCCCTTAATCAGAACAATTTTCTGTTGTTCCAGACAATATTATTTTACAGGCTTTACAGTTTCCTGTACCATGACGAGGCTTCCCTTAGCGCCGGGGATCCCGCCTTTCACAAGCATCAGATTACGGGCAGTATCAACTCTTACTACCTGAAGATGCTGAACAGTGACTCTTTCGCCGCCCAGCTGTCCCGGCATCTTCTTGCCTTTGAATACCTTTCCGCCGCCGCCGGACATACGAGCGCCGAGGGAAGCGGTCTGACGATGGTTCTTGGAACCGTGGCTTTCAGGGCCGCGCTGATGGTTCCAACGTTTAATGGTGCCGGCGAAACCTTTGCCGCGGCTGGTGCCGATTACGTCTACGATTTCGCCTTCTGCGAAGATATCAGCAGCCAGAGTTTGGCCTACTGTGTAAGACGGCTTTTCAGCGAGTCTGTATTCACGCAGATATTTAACCGGTTCAATACCAGCCTTTTCAAACTGACCTTTTACAGGTTTTGTCAAATGTTTTTCTTTGACAGCGCCATAACCGAGCTGAACAGCATTGTATCCATCGCTTTCAACGGTTTTAACAGCTGCTACAACGTTTGGCAGAACTTCAATAACACTTACCGGAACCAGGTCTCCGTTTTCAGCGAACACCTGGGACATTCCTAACTTTGTTCCCAAAATAGCCTTAGACATCTTTGCACCTCCTTACAGTTTAATATCAATGCTGACGCCGGCTGGCAGTTCCAGTCTCATCAGCGCATCCGCGGTCTTCTTGGACGGATCGAGGATGTCAATAAGTCTCTTGTGGATACGCATTTCAAACTGTTCACGGCTGTCCTTGTTGACATGCGGAGAACGGAGAATGGTATACACGTTCCGTTCCGTGGGGAGCGGAATCGGACCGGAGACACGGGAACCTGTTCTCTTAGCGGTTTCCGCGATCTTCACTGCGCTCTGATCAACAGCTTTGTGATCATAGCCTTTCAGCCGAATTCTGATTTTTTCCTGTTTCGACATTAGATAAACCTCCTACGTTCATTTCCTGAATGAACTGCTCCGTGGAAATTCCCCTGCACTGCAGGCCACCTTCCACTTCATAGTTTTTGACTGACTCATCTGCGCCTTCGCCCTCGTACGAAAGCCCGCAAACGTTCAGCCTTTAAATCATACTATTTTCCAAGGTCGAATGCAAGTGTTTCATCAAAATTTAATAATTTTCTTGAGAAATCCCCCACGCCCGATAAGTACAGGTGCGAGCCGTATTAGGTGCACCTTATTTTAACATAAACACGTGCCCTGGCGTGTACCTTCTTACATGAAATTTTGATAAAATTTTTCAAACCACCTGTTCCAAAGGGAAAATTACGCCGGCCGGGGACAGCTCAGAGGCCTTTTATTATACATATATATGTTTCACAGCTATCCGCTGTCCGCTGTCCGCTCTCCGCTTTCCGCCCTCTGAAAAGCAGTAAGCAGTAAGCAGTAAACCCACAGTCGGAAGTCGGAAGTCGGAAGCCGGAAGCCGAAAGCCGAAAGCCGACAGCCGACCGCCGACTGTCCCACTGTCCCACTGTTTCACTGTCTCACTGTTTCACTGTCCCACTCTCCCACTAGTACACCAGCTCACTAGTACACTAGCCCACTAGTACACTAGTACACTAGTACACTAGCCCACCAGTACACCAGCCCACTGGCCCCCCTTTCCCTGCATGCCGCAAGAAAACGCCAGAGACATCCGGCGGTAAGCGGTAAGCCGATAGCGGACATATGATATAATAATCCTGTATGAAACGGAGGTTTTACAAAATGAAAGTAACTTACGACCACACCTTATTTGATACCATTCCCGGACTCTGCGTAGGCATCCTGGCCATCCGGGCCATTGACAACCGGGGCGTGAACCTGGAAGCCGAAGCCTTCCGGCGCCGCTGCTGCACCGAAGCGAACCTGCTCCTCAAAATGAACCCCGCCATGGCGGATGGAGAAATCAAACGCTACGATGACGCCCTCACTCATCTTCACATGAAAGGCACCACCGCCATTTCCGCCCTCTTCAAAGAATACAAAAAAGAACTGGGCATAGAAGAGGAAGAAGAAGCCAAAGCAGAGGAAGACTACGAAATCCTCTCCCAGCCCAAAGCCGCAAGCCTTGACGAACTGGCAGGCTCCGACG
The DNA here is from genome assembly GCA_002320515.1 of Dialister sp. UBA1703. GTDB lineage: Bacteria > Bacillota > Negativicutes > Veillonellales > Dialisteraceae > Dialister. The sequence continues at coordinate 37,238 of DCJJ01000161.1, forward strand.
TCCTTCCCCGCACGAACCCCCTGATGGACATGGTACGGGGCGGCATGCTCAAATTCCACGTAGACATCCACGCCTTCAACATGGGCGACAGGAAGACACCCCTCACCGTCCACCAGAAAGACGGCGAATGGGTGGTATCCCTCGGAGACGAAACCGCAGTCCACCGCTGGTACTGCGAAGACGGCAGCGCCGCGAAAGTAGATGAAAACTCCGAAAACATCCTCATCCTCATCACCGGCTTTGCGCCAAACCGCAAAAAAGTAGCCGCCGCCAGAAACGAACTGGCCCGCCGCATGAAATCTGCCTTCGACCGCTCCGTAGAAGTAGGCTGGCTGGAAGATGGCACCCATGAATTCACCGCATCCATCTAAAGGAGGATCCATGAAATACGCGGCCATCGACTTTGAAACCGCCTACTGGGGCCCCGCCAACGCCTGCTCCCTGGGCATCGTCGTCAGCGACGGAAAAGAAGTCATCGACCAGTGGTACCACCTCATCCGCCCCATGACACTGAAATTTGACGCCGGATGCATGAAAGTCAACGGCATCCGCCCCGAAGACGTGGCAGGCGAAGAACCATTCCCCTACTTCTGGGACGAAATCGCCAAACGGCTGGAAGGTACCATCGTCTTCGCCCACAACGCCCGCTTCGACATGGGCGTCCTCGCCTCCGCCCTGGACTACTACCACCTGCCGGACATCCACTTCCGCTACGGCGACACCGTCGTCCTCTCCCAGAAACTGTGGAAAGACATGGTAAACCACAAACTGAACACCGTGGCAGAAAACCTGGGCTTTGACTTCCATCACCACCAGGCATTGGACGACGCTAGAGCCTGCGAATACATCGTCCGGAAAGCCCTGGAACAGACAGGCCTCGCGTCAGTGGAAGCCCTCATGAAAAAGACAGGCCAGGATTTGAAACGATTCGCCGTCAAAAGAGGAGAAAGGAAACTGGCTACCTGAGGGGGCACAGGGCGCCCCCGGGTTCATAGGGTTCAGAAGGTTC
>DCJJ01000133.1 GCA_002320515.1 Dialister sp. UBA1703
ACTAGCTCACTAGCTCACTAAAGAATCCCAGTCGGCGGGAAGGGCGAAGTACCAGGCCCCTGCATGAATTCCTATGACGTCATCCTCGCCACGCACCGAGATTCTTCACTGCGTTTAGTATGACAGAGTCAAGGGGCTATCCCATGACCAGTGCTGCCTCGATTTCTTCTCGCAGGACACTCGTCATCCTGAGCTTCGCTCAGGATGACTGTTGCCCGGCAAGGCTCCCCGATCCTCGATCCCGATCTCCGATCCCAGCCGCTCCGCGAAGCCGCCTGCCACGGCCTTTGCCCCCTGAGCGACAGCGACGCACCCCTTGGCACCGAGGGCCATCAGGCCCGATGGATGCCATATGCCCCTCTGCGGCCAAAGGCCGCAGGCCCCTACGGGAATACAGCCCCCCGCCCCTCCAATCAAAAAAAAGCGCCCTGTTTCATGGGCGCCTTTTTCATCTTTCTCTTTATTCCCCTGCCTGTTTCATCATCCTGGCTATATCTTCAAAGAATTTATTCTTCTGCCTGTAGCCGATGATTCTTCCCAGTTCTTTTCCGTCTTTATAGAAGATGAAGGTGGGGATGCCTTCGGGGGCGAAGCGGTCAGCCAGTTCTTCTGCTTCGTCTACGTCGATGCGGCAGAGGCGGACTTTTCCTTTGAATTCTTCTTCCGCGCCGGAGAAGGCGAGGAGCATGACCTGGCAGGGGCGGCACCAGGAGGCGCCCAGTTCCAGGAGGACGAATCCTTTTTTGTCTACGAATTCTCTGTCAAGGTCGCTGTCTGTGTAAAGGTCTGTAATCATAGCATCCTCCTTATATGGATAGAATGGTATAGGTTTCGCGGGAGTAGGATGGTTCTTCGATGATGGTGATGTCCGTGCCCGCGGTTTTTTCAAGGTTTTCTTTCATGGGGCCTGTTTCCAGGACCTTTTTCACTTCTCCCGGGCAGCGGATTTCCAGGGCTGTTTTGAAGGGGCCTTTTCTCCTTCTGTTTTCCAGGTCTTCCAGAATGCGGTCCGCCGCCACTTTGGCGGAGAGGATGCGGCCGGTGCCGCCGCAGGCGGTGCAGGGGTCGTAGTAATACTGCCAGGTTCTTTTGGTGGTTCTTTTTCTTGTCATTTCCACAAGGCCCAGGGATGTCATGCCGAGGACCAGGGTTTTGGTGTGGTCTTCTTTCACGGCATTCCTGAGGATCTGGAGGAGTTTTTCCTTTTCTTCCTTTTTCTCCATGTCGATGAAGTCCACCATGATCATGCCGCCGATGCCGCGGAGGCGGATCTGTCTTGCGATTTCCCGGGCGGCGTCTTTGTTGATGAGGAAGGCCAGCTGGTCGTGGGGCATGCCTTTGGCTTTGAAGGAGCCGGAGTTCACGTCGATGACGGTGAGGGCTTCGGTGTAGTCGATGACCAGGGAGCCGCCGGAAGGAAGGGGCACCACCCGGTCGAAGAGGCGCCGGATTTCGTCGTCCACGTGGAAGGCATGGAAGAGGCTTTCTCTTTCGTCGTAGAAGAGGATTTTGTCTTTGGAAATATGTTCTTCTTCCGCAAGGGTGAGGAGCCTTGCATAGGTGGCCCTGTCATCCACCAGAAGGCGGTCGGCGCCTGTCAGGTAGTCCCGCACGCTTTTCACCGCCAGGTCGCCGTCTCTGTACAGGAGGGCCGGCGCTTTTTCGATGGCCCCTCTTCTCATGACGATGTCCATGGTACGGGAGAGGGAGGAAATATCATTTCTAAAGTCCTCCTCCACTGCCCCCTGGGCGGCGGTGCGGACGATGAAGCCCGTGCCTTCTCCTGCCAGGGAGGAGGCGGCGCTCCTCAGCCTGTTTCTTATGTTTTCGTCGGTGATTTTCTTGGAGATACCGATGTAGGAGGAGCCTGCCAGGGCTACGGCGTAGCGGCCGGCGAAGCTGATTTTTTCAGTGACCAGGGGTCCCTTGGTTTCGGTGCTGTCTTTTTCCACCTGCACCAGGATGGAAGCGCCTTCGGTGCGGGGCGCCCCTTTCAGGGTGTCCCGGTCCCGGAGGAAGGCGTTTCTTCCGATGCCGATATCGACGAACATGCCGGAGAGGGAGGGCACCACGTTTTTGATGACGCCCTTGTACACTCTTCCCACAATGTCTTCTTCCCCCGCTCTTTCCACAAAGAGTTGGGAAAGTGTGTCGTTGTCAAGGAGGGCAAGGGTGGTCTGGTCAGGCCTTACGTGGAGAAGAAGCTGTTTCATGTCAATTTCCTTTCAGTAATCCCTGAAATACGCCGTCATCTTCAAGGGTGAGTCTTTTCCCTTCCAGGCGGCGGTAGGTGCCGGTGCGGGAGCAGATGAATTCGCCCTCCGTCCAGGGCATGTGGAAGGTTTCCGCAAGTATTTTCCAGATGTCCTTGGGCTGCACGGTGCCGGTGGAGCTTCTCACCAGGGAGAAGGTGAGGTAGGCTCTATCCCTGGTGAAGGTGACTTTCATGGGCTCCAGGATCATGGGCTTCACGTCCATTTCCCTCACCTTTTTCGGGGTCACCCTTTTATAGAGGAAGGAGGACAGGCTGTTGAACTGCTTGAGGGAGGCTTCGGCCTGTTTGAAATCGTCCTCCGTCAGTCCTTCTTTCACCGGTCCTTCCATTTCATAGGCGTCTTCGTTGAAAACGGCCACGAATTTGGGCCAGTTCTTTTCCGCTTCCACAATGGAGCGGATGGCAATGCCCTTCGGCAGCTGGCGGGACAGTCTTTCCTTCACTTCGGACAGGTCCATGTCCCCTTCCAGTTTCATTTCCAGGTACAGGGGGTCGGCGGTGACGCCTACGCCCAAGGCGGAGTCCAGGGCCAGTTTCATATGGGGGTTGAAGCCCTCCGAGAAAGCCACCGGGATTTCGGAGCGCATAACCGCCCTTTCCAGGGTGCGCAGGAAATCGAGGTGCCCCAGGAAACGGAGTTCCTCACCTTTCGTGATAGACAAAAACAGCCTTTTCATGTGCATTCTCCTCTTTATGATCAATGGGTTTCACGTCCAATATGGGGCATACGGCGCAGCCGTTGCAGGCAAGGTGGCGGCAGTCGTGGGTCAGGATGCCTCTCTTTGCCAGGCGCCATTCTTTCCGGAGGTAGTCCTTGGATACGCCGCAGTCGATATGGTCCCAGGGTTCCGGTTCGTATTCGTCTCTATCCCGGGACGCATAGAGGTCCGGGTCCACGCCGCATTCTTCAAAGGCCTCCATCCAGCGGTCGTAGTCGAAGAATTCGGTCCAGCTGTCATACTTGCAGCCCTTTTCCCAGGCCTTCAGGATGACGGGGGCCAGTTTCCTGTCTCCCCTTGCCAGTACCGCTTCCAGCCGCCCTGTTTTGGCGTCGTGGTAGGCAAATTTAATATGCCTGTCGGTGAAGAGGCTCTTCAGGTACTGCTGTTTCCTTTCGATTTCCTCCACGCTGCACTGGGGCATCCACTGGAAGGGGGTGAAGGGTTTGGGCACGAAGCTAGCCACGCTGACGGTGATGCGGCAGTCGTTTCTTCCGCGGATGATATGGTAAAGTTCTTTAATCCGCATGGCCAGGTCGGCGATGCCCTTCAGGTCTTCGTCCGTTTCTGTAGGAAGGCCCATCATGAAATAGAGTTTCACCTTGCTCCAGCCATTTTTGAAGGCATTGGAGCAGGCGCCCATAATGTCTTCTTCGGTGACCCCCTTATTGATTACATCCCGAAGGCGCTGGGTGCCCGCTTCCGGCGCCAGTGTGAGGCCGCTCTTTCTCACCTGCTGGATTTTCTTGGCAATGTCGATGGAGAAGGAGTCTACACGTAAGGAGGGAAGGCTTACGGATACACGGCGGTTCTTGAAGGTTTCCAGAAGGTGGTCCACCAGCTCCGGCAGGCAGGAGTAGTCGGCGGAAGACAGGGACATGAGGGAAATTTCATTGTATCCCGTGTTCCTGATCAGGGTATCGGCGATTTCCTGCAGTTTTTTCTCGTTCTTTTCGCGGACCGGACGGTAAATCATGCCGGCCTGGCAGAAACGGCAGCCCCGGCTGCAGCCGCGGAACATTTCCAGCACCGCTCTGTCATGCACGATTTCAATATGGGGCAGGATAGGCTTGTCATCCACTTTGACCTTGTCGAAGTCGGGGATAATCCGTTTTTCCACAGGGAACTGGGCTGCTTCGTCGGTGGGAGCGATGGAGCGGAAAATGCCGTTTTCATAGTAATTCACCTGGTAAAGGGAAGGAACATAGCAGCCTTTGATGGTGGCCATGCGGCGGATGATTTCCTTTCTGCCTCCCGGCTTTCCTTCTTTTTTCCAGTTTTTCACAAGCTCCGCCATTTCGCCGATGGCTTCTTCCGATTCGCCGATGAAGAAAACATCGAAGAAATCAGCCACAGGCTCCGCATTGTACACGCAGGGGCCGCCGGAAACGACGATGGGGTCGTCCTCTCCCCTGTCCTTTGCCAGAGGGGGGATGCCGGCAAGGTCCAGCATGTTCAGGATATTGGTGTAGCACATTTCAAAGGGCATGGTGAAGCCCAGCACGTCAAAGTCCCTGACCGGACATTTCGACTCCAGGGTGTAAAGGGGGATATGCTTTTCCCGCATGAGGGCTTCCATATCCACCCAGGGGGCGTATACTCTTTCCGCCAGGGTGTCGTCCCTTGCGTTGAGCACGCTGTAAATGATTTTCAGGCCCAGGTGGCTCATGGCCACTTCATACACATCGGGGAAGGCCAGGGCCACTTTCACGTCCACACTGTCATGGTCTTTCACTACGCTGTTCCATTCGCCGCCGATGTAACGGGCCGGTTTCTGGATATGCATGAGCCATACGGGATCAATTTTTACAGGGTTCATAGTCACTCCTAATCAAACATCAGCTTTTTGCGCCGGATGTAAATATTCATCAAAAGTCCTACACAGAGAAGGTTCATCATGAGGGCACTGCCGCCGTAGCTCATGAAGGGCAGCGGAATGCCGGTGACCGGCATGATGCCCAGGGTCATTCCCACATTAATGAAAATCTGGAAAAGCCACATGGAGAAAATGCCGCAGGCCAGAAGGCTTCCGAAGGCGTCTCCCGAGGACCGGGAAATCATAATGGCACGGTATAAAAGGATAAAGTACAGGAAAAGGACAAAAATGGCTCCGATGAAGCCCAGTTCTTCCCCGATAACGGAAAAAATGAAGTCCGTATGGTTTTCGGGCAGGAAGTTCAGCTGGCTCTGGGTGCCTTCGAAAAGGCCCTGGCCGATGAAACCGCCGCTGCCGATGGAAATCTTGGACTGGATCACGTGGTAGCCGGATCCGTAGGGGTCCACGGAAGGGTTAAAGAGCACCAGGATACGCATTTTCTGGTAGCTGTGCAGCACGAAGAACCAGATCAGCGGAAACACCGCCGCAAAGGCGATGAAAGCCTTCTTCACCAGTGACATATTGAGGCCGCAGATGTAGAGCATGCCGAAGGTAATGGCTGCAAATACAAGGCTGGTGCCCAGGTCCGGCTGGATGAAGATAAGGAGGGTGGGAAGAGCCATAAGCCCTGCCACAGGAAGAAGGCTCTTCCATGTCCTGTAGCCTCCCCTGTTGTTGGAAAGGAGGCGGGCCAGGCAGATGATCATAATGATTTTCGCAAATTCCGAAGGCTGCAGCGTAAAGGGGCCGATTTGGATCCACCGCTGGGCGCCCAGGGCGCTGGTGCCTGCAAATTTCACCACCAAAAGCATGATGGCATTCACAACATAAAGGGCGGGCACAAAGCGGTACAGGAGCCGGTAGTCAAAGTACAGGGAAGCGCCGCCGATGATAAGGCCCATGAGGAGGAATACCCCCTGCTTGATGACGAAATCGTACTGTCCCGGATGGTCCGGCACATTGGCATGGGTGGCGCTGGAAATAATCAGCAGAGATACCACCGCCAGCCCCAGCACCGTCATGAGGAGGGTGCTGTCGATTTTACGCCAGTAATGAATAAGATTCATAGGTTATCGCCTCCGCTGCCATTTATAGGCCCGGCTGCCGGAGTGCCAGGACAGGCCCTTTACTTCATGGGTTTGATTTCTATTTCTTCTTTCCATATCCTCCTCGTTTTCTCTATCCCCTACTGCCAGGAACGATTCCCAGCGGGACAGGGGGATTTCCTTATCTTTAAAGAGGGTGCGGGCGGCGTCGGACAAAGCCCGGCCGTAGGCGCTCTTTTCATCGAAATCAATAAGCTCTCCCCTGTTTGCCAGACGGTCCGCCATGAAGGAAAAGGGGATGACGCCGCCAAAGCTCTCTTCGTCCACCGTGTCATACACCTCATGGAAGGAAAGGCCTGTGCCCTCCCCTCCGGTAAAGCGGTTCAGCAGGTAAGCATAGGGCTTTTTCCCTATAAGGGGAAGGAGGCGGTCCGCATTTCTTCTGGAAGACCAGGCAGGCGCCACCAGCAGCACGATTTTGTCGGACAGGCGGAAGGCCGTTTCGATGCCCTTCCCCATGCCGGCGGGACAGTCGATGAGAATGTAGTCGTAGAGCCGGTGGATGTCATCAAGCACCGTGTCCATGGCCGCAGGAAATACGGTTTCCCAGGTCTCCTTCTGGGAAGCGGGAAGGAAATCAAGGTTCTCCATTACAGGAAGCACCGCATCCTCCAGGAAGCACTTCCCCTCTGCCAAGTCGCAGATGTTATAGAAGCAGTCGTTTTCCAGTCCCAGGATGAGGTCCATGTTCCGAAGGCCCATGTCACCGTCTATGAGGAGCACTTTCTTTCCCCTCCGGGAGAGGGTAATGCCCAGGGAGGCGGTAATAAGGGTCTTCCCTACCCCGCCTTTGCCGGATGCGGCGGATAGAATCGCTGCCATCAGGGATTTCCTCCCTTCCTGTCTTTATTCTCCGCCTTTTCCTTTCCCGGTGCGTAGTCGCCCAGGTGGAAATAGGCATTCATAATCTGTTTTACCACAGGAGCGGCGGATTCGGAACCGAAGCCGGAGTGTTCGAACATGCAGAGCACCACAATTTCCGGTTTGTCGAAGGGGCCGTAGGCCACGAACCAGCCGTTATCCAGTCCGTTCGTTTCCGCCGTGCCCGATTTGCCTGCCACCGCAATGGGATAGTTGGCAAAGAGGGCGCCGCCGGTGCCGTTCTTCGTCATAACCATGCGGAGGGCCTGGTGCAGGTCGTCCAGGGTGGCCTTGGACACCGGCAGAGTGCCCAGCTTCTCCGGCGAATAAATCTTAAGAGGCGAACCGTCCAGCTTGTCGATGCGGTTCACCAGGTAGGGCTTGTACCGGAAGCCGCCGTTGGCGATGGAAGCATACACCATTGCCATCTGGATAGGCGTGGTCAGGGTAAAGCTCTGGCCGATGGCGGCGTCCATGGTTTCGCCCAGGTACCAGTCCTGCTTGAATACCTTTTTCTTGTATTCCTCGCTGGCCACATTGCCGTCCGCTTCCCCTGCCAGGTCGATGCCCGTAGGTTTGCCGAGGCCGTAATCCCGGGCCATGGCGGAAATGCGGTCAATGCCCAGACGACGCCCCATTTCATAGAAATAGACGTTATCCGACTTTTCCACCGCTTCGTAGAAATTGATCCAGCCGAAGGCCTCACCTTCGGAGTTTCTCTTGTCCACCAGCCAGTGCTTGCCGCTGTCGAAAATCCGCTCCTCCGGCGTGGTGACCTTGGATTCCAGGGCTGCGGAGCCCGTAATCACCTTGAACAGGGAGCCCGGAGGATACATGGCCGCAATAGTCCTGTTCTGCATGGGGTGGTTCTTATTATTAATGATATTATTCCATTCCTTGGCGGAAATGCCTTTGCTGAAATGGTTGGGGTCATAGCTGGGCCAGCTTGCCATGGCCAGCACTGCCCCCGTATTGGGGTCGATGGCCACGGCGGATGCGCCGGTGGCAAAAACGCCGGAATGGGCCAGGGTCCTTGCCTGGGCCTCCATGGCATCCTCCGCCGCCTTCTGCAGATGGGCATCCAGGGTGAGGCGCACATTATTTCCTGAAACAGGCGGCGTGCCTTCCACATAGCGCACCGGCTGGCCGGAAGCATTGACCTCCACCGTCTTGGAACCGTTCCTGCCTTCCAGGAACTGGTTGTACTGCCTTTCCAGACCGGAACGGCCAATAAGGGTGGCGGTTTTATAGGGATTGCCGTTGGCATCCCTGTCGTCAGGCCCTGCCTCCCCTACATAGCCAAGCACCTGGGCGCCTGCAGCGCCGAGAGGATACACCCGAAGGGGATTCACTTCGATTTCAATGCCCGGAAAATCGTCTTTCTTTTCCTCGATCTGGGTAGCCACATCGATACCCACATCGTTGGCCAGATAAATGGCGCCGAAGGCCAGCTTGTTATCTTCTATTTTTTTCTTGATATCCTCCACCGGCACCTTGAGGAGCAGAGAGAGGCGGTTCACTTCATCGTCGGAAAGGCTGTTCTTCTTCCTTTCCACCGGCATAATAACGCTGTAGGCCGGACGGGAGCCTGCCATGATGATACCGTTTCGGTCGTACATGACGCCCCGGGAAGCCTGCTGCGGCAGATGGCGGATACGGTTGCCGTCCGCTTCTTCCTGGTAGTAGCTGCCCTCCACCACCTGCATCCAGAAGAGGCGGGCACCAAGAATGAGCAGAAGGATTATGGCAGCGTAAATCATGCGGCCATACCGCGACTCCTCCCGGTTCTTCACCAGCGAATTCAAGATGGAGGGGATATGTTTCTTCACCAACGGGGTTCCTCCTCCCGTTTCAACATCCATAGGAAATTATGCAGAATCAGGCTGCAGCCCCCGTTCATCAGGACCAGGGGAATGCCCAGGTAAATGAAATAAAAGAGGGATGGATACCGGCTCCCGGCCCAGCCCATGATGATACTGGAAAAAACCACATAAATCACCGACGCCAGCAGCACCGACAAAAGGGAAACATACCAGTGCTTATTGTACCGGTGCCTGCCGAATTTCACAAAAAGCAGGGTAATCACAAGGTAGGGCAGAAGATGAAGACCGAAGAAATTGCTGGTCACAATGTCCTGCAGAAATCCCCCCACCCCTGCCAGGATAAAGGCGGACTTCCGGTCCACAATTACCGCCGCCAGGGCAATCACCGTGAGCCACAGGTCAGGCTGCATAATGCCGTTGAAAAGAAAGGGCAGGAAAGAGGACTGCAGAAGGAAAATGATGCAGCTTAATAGCACAAGGCTGTAAGTGCTCATCATTTATCACCTGCCTGCTGCTTGTTCGGGTTCATAGCCGGTTCCATCTTCGGCGGCTTCACCGTAATGCTTTCCGGCGCCGTCTTCTGGATATGGTCGGTGATGACAAAGACTTCCTCCAGATGGGAGAAATCGGCCGCCGGTTTGATTTCCGCCGACTGGGTGCCTCCCTCCGCATTCACGTCCACCTTCTCCACCGTGCCGATGACCACCCCCTTGGGGTACACGCCGCCGTAGCCGGAAGAAACGATGGTATCTCCCTTGATCACATCCGCCTCTTTCGGAAGAGACATGAGGGTGAGATACCCCGGATTGCCGCTGTTGCCGGATACCATGGAAACCACCCGGGACGCGGGACGCTGCACAATACCGCCGATAGTGGTGCGGGGATCCAGAAGAAGCTGCACCCTGGCGGAATTCATATACACCTCGCTCACAAAACCTACAATGCCCGTGGGCACGATGACAGGCATGTATTTCTTAAGGCCGCTGTCCTCCCCCCGGTCAATGACCATGGTGTGGGTCCAGCCGCCGTAATCCCTTTCAATCACCGACGCCCCCAGAAGATTGTAGCTGGTATAGCCCTGCTTGAACTTCAAAAGATTCCGGAGCCGGATATTTTCCGCCAGAATCTCACTGTAATGATTCTGCTCCGTCTTCAGGCTCTCATTTTCCTTCCTCAGCTCATCCAGCTCCTTCCAGTTGGAAAAGACCTGCTTAAGGAAACCGATGCCGTTCTCCCCTGCCCAGGCCGCCCGGGATACGCCGTATTCAAAAGGAGCGGCCCCTACAGACAATGGCTGGGACACGAAGGGAATGTACTCCCTGTGCCGCCAGAACCATCCACAGCCGCCCATAAAAGCAAAAAGCACAATCATGCTGATCATCTTTTTCTTACTGAAGAATATCAAAATCAAGCTCCCCCATAGTATTTATCACCATTTTCAATGAGCAGGGAATGCTCCTTGTCCATCATGCAGGCCGCAAAACAGCCTTTGGCCACCACAGATCCCGGATCTGTCGGAATCGAAACGGGCATATGAAGCTCACCGGACAGCCAGTCCCTGATCCCGTCCATAAGAGCACTGCCTCCCGACAGAAGCAGCCCGTTCTTTAGGAAATCGTCGGCCATCTCCGGCGTAGCCCGCCTCATGACACGACGGATAAGAAGAATCACCGGCTCCATAATATGCTGCATGACAGGACTCATTTCATCCACAGAAATTTCAACAACCACTTCCACACCGTCACTGAGCCTGCGGCCCCGGACCGTAAAAGCATTATCCGTTCCGCTGCCGGTGAGGGAAAGCACCTCGCTCTTCAATTTCTCCGCCTGCTCCAGGCCGATCATCATGCTGTACCGGTCCTGGATGTGACGGCAGATGCCAAGGTCGATATCATGGCCCCCAAAGGAAATCCCCTCCTGAGCCAGAACCCCGCCGCAGCCGTAAATGCCTGCATCCGACACATCCCGGCCGATAACAAGGGAAAGAACAGCAGAAGGCACGGACAAATCCTTTCCCGCCCCGATGGCCGCAGCCGCCGGCGAAGGAATGAGAAACACCCCCTGGGCCCCGGCATGAATCAGTGCATCCACCAGCGCATGACGGGTGACGGAAGAAATCTCCGTAGGAATGGCCACCATGAGACTGGGCCTGGAAACAGACCGCCGAAGAGCCTTATTCAGGAAAAACCGAAGCATGGCCTTCGTCATGTCATAATCGGCAATCACGCCATTCTTCACCGGCCACTCCAGCGTATTATTCTCCGGCTCCTTATGGTAAAGAATCAGAGCCTCCGTGCCAAAACCAAGCACCTGGCCGCTGATATTGTCCACCACCGCCGTAGAAGCCTCTTCCAATATAACCTTGTCCCGCTGAAATATACGAACCTGGGAGGACCCCATGTCCACACCCAGACAGTTTAACATTGCAGAAAACATTAAGCATACCACCTTTTCAAAGGATTCGTATTATTATACCATGGATGGCACCATGAAAACAGGGCGGGGGATGGGAGAGTGTGATTGTCCCCGCCTGCGGCGTGAAGGTTCAAAAGGCTCAAATGGGAAGGTTCTAAAGTTTGACCGGCCTTTGGCGGTCGGGTTCTTAGGTTTGACGGCCCTGCGGGCCGAGGGTTGTGGATTGCCCTTTGGGCAATGATTATAAAGTCAGCGTTACGCGCTTTCCTCTTGTGTCACCAGCGCTGCCTGACGAAAAGCGTTAGTCTCCTTCCTCTGGAAGGCAGAAGC
>DCJJ01000035.1:0-7564 GCA_002320515.1 Dialister sp. UBA1703
GCTGCTGATTAAGAAAGAAGCACTTACAGAGATGTAGGTGCTTTTTGTATTTCTCTCAAAATATATAAGCTATTAGCTGTCAGCTGATAGCTACCAGAGAACAGAAGTCGGAAGACAGAAGTTAGAAACCAGCAGACAGAATTATTCTTTCCTTACTCCTTACTATGGCAATAGACTTTTCGCTAACGCTTTGGATGACGATTGATGGATAATGATATTTTGCCAAGAAAAACGGTATGCAAACTAAGTGACTCTTACCTTAAGTGTCATTCAGAACGGCGGGAAGAATGCATTGTGAAAAATAATGGAAAACGGGAATGTGACACAGAGTGAAGAATCTATTACTCTGATGATAGTAAACGGAAAACGGCTGTCAGCCATCAGCTATCAGCTACTGGCTTATAGTTACCAATTACTGCCTTTTCGCTAATAGCTAACAGCTAACGGCTCGCAGCTGAGAAATAGACTCTTCGCTTCGCTCTGAGTGACGATGAACCGGCTATCAGAAATCGGTTGTCAGTTACCAACTATCAGCTGAAAGCTCGTGACTATAAGAAATCGTCATTAATGACTCATTGCTGAAGAAAAGTAGAAATTATATGCGTTTTTTGATATAATGTATTAAATAAATTTCATTTATTTAATAATCATTGTCAGGAACGTGATCTGGCTGACCTGTAGTTGTCCGTTAAATTTTGAGTCGGTCGTGGAACAAAAAGGGGAAGCGAAGGATGAAAAGTGTATCGTCGGGAAAATAAGACGATTCTTTTATGGTTTTATTGTTTTAGGAGGTATTTATGAACCATATTTACAAAGTCATTTGGAGTAAAGCGAAGCATGCTTATGTAGTCACATCAGAAGTGGCGAAAAGCCATGCCAAAGGCGCTTCTGCGAAAGCAGTGAAAACGGCGCTGGCAGCAGCGGTAGGAATGAGCCTTTTTGTGGGGGGGTATACGGCGAATGCGGCACCGGCAACAAATCCGGCTGGTACTGGCGATGGCGTGGCTGTTGGTGCAAGTAGCAGTGCGCCGAAAGCGGAAAATGTAGCGATTGGTAAGGGTGCGACGATCAGCTATTCCAATGGAGCCAGCGCAGCGACCGGTGATATTGTAGTAGGCAGCGGTGCTAATATTAACAACTATGCGAGCCAAGGCGGCAGTATTGCCATTGGTAAAAATGCTAAAATAGAAAACATGGCTGGTGGTGGTGAGGCAACTTTTGCACTTGGACAAACGACTTTCTCTGGAAGTTTTCTTTCTAGTGCCCGTATTCCTCGAGATCCGACAAAGGTTGTTGGCAGTATTGCTATTGGTGATAACACCTTTGCTCGTACCGGCAGTACGATGATTGGTTCTCATAATTACAGAGGTGCGTTGGGAGATACAACTGTGGATAGTGCCGCTACTCGTGCTTCTAATCTGAATGTTTATGCGACTACTATTGGTGCAAATAGTTTTAGTAATGGTGCATTCACGACAACTACTGGGGTTTATAACATTATTTCCGGTGAATATAATGGCGGGCGATCCGCGAATGGTCAGAAAAATTTTGGTGCTACAGTTACTGGTGCTTTGAATAGTGTAGAGTCTATGGACTCAGCAGGCTCAGGATATTATTCTGGTATTGCTAATGGTGTTGTCGGTATTGCCAATAGAACACAGAATTCTAACGGTGCTTTGGTTTTCGGTGCCGGAAATGAAATCACGAATTCCATTGATGGTATTTCCGGCTTGCCTAGTGGTGGTTTATTCTCTACTAATCCAACTTCAGCTAAAGATTTGGCGAATATACTGCGTGAAGCCGTGAAAGATTCCAATGGCGGCGGTGCTACTTTAGCTATCGGCGGCGGTAATACAGCGGATTATACGCAGGCGTCCCAGATGATCGGGGTCAATAATACGCTGAAAGGAACCGCGGCAAACAAAGCAACTTACAGCTTGCTGAACGGATATAAGAATGAAGCGACGAATGTAGAGCATGTGTCCGTTATCGGTTCGGAAAATGTAGTGAATAATACAAAGAATGCAATCGTTCTTGGGGATAAGAGAAAGCTCACCGGGGCGAATGGAAACATCATCCTTGGTTCTTCTGATACCGTTATGGAAACAAAAGTTGCCGATGCGGCTATCCTTGGACATAATGCTAATGTAACTGTAGCAGGCGGTGTGGCGCTCGGCGCGAAATCCGTCGCGTCCACGGATAAAGGCGTGGCAGGTTATGATCCTTCAACTAAAGCGGCGTCTACAGAAACATCTCCGACCTGGAAATCCACTGCTGCTGCTGTATCCGTCGGCGACGCGGCTAATAATATTACCCGCCAGATTACGAATGTAGCGGCAGGGAAAGAAGATACAGACGCTGTCAATGTAGCGCAGCTGAAAAAAGCGGTAGCCGGAGCGACAGCAGACGGAAACGATAAATTAGTCGCAAATAATGATGCCTTAACCCTAAATGGAAATACCTTATCCATGAGTGTGAAAGACACAGCAGGAAATGAAGTAAAGGGCAGCGTTGACCTGTCAGCCGTAGCGGGCCAGATTGACACCAGAAGCACCGTGAAAGCCGGTGAAAATGTAAGCATTACAGACAAAGACAATGACTTTCATGCCAAAGAATACACCATCAATGTAAAAACTGACGGTAAAGTAGAAAGTGGAAATACGGGAATCGTCAGCGGCGGAACCGTATACAATGAAACCCATGTGAAGAACGACGGCACCTATGTGAAGAAAGGAAACAGTGCTGGAGACAATCTGTCTGTACTGGACAAACAGGTAAGCAAGAATACCGACAATATTACGAACCTGGGGAACACCATTTACAACATGAACAATACTGTAGGAGAATTGGGAGAAAGGATCAATAAAGTAGGAGCAGGAGCGGCTGCCTTGGCAGGACTCCATCCGCTGGACTTCGATCCTCATGACAAATGGGACATAGCGGCAGGCTTTGGCAACTATAGAAACGCCAGTGCGGCAGCCGTAGGACTCTTCTACCGTCCGAACGAAAGAACAATGCTGAACTTAGGATTTACCATGGGAGATTCAAGAAACATGGTGAATGCTGGCGTTTCCGTGAAACTGGGAAGAGGCGATGTATACACCAAGTACTCCAAGGTGGAGATGGCAAACCGCATTGAAGCTCAGGATAAGGAAATTGCAGCATTGAAAGCCAAAGACGCGGAAAGAGACGCGCAGATGAAAGATGTTCTGAAACAGCTGGAAGAACTTCGCAAAGGAAAGTAAGACGGCTATAAGGAAAGGTTTGTAAGTAATAAAAAGCACGGTACTGTCAAGTGTGACGGTATCGTGCTTTTTGCGATGGGGAAATATGGAAAGGCAGAAAACATTTACGGCTTACCGTTGGTAGCTTGTAGGCTTAGATTTGGACATGAGTTAAGAGGCTGCTGATTACTGTCTTCTGATAACTGATCACTGAATCCTCGCCGTCATTCTTGGCTTGACCGAGAATCTTTACACTAAGTGTCACTAAACAAAAAAGCAATACTGACACAGTCAGGCGGGGATACTCTAACGACTGTCTTGATACTGTTTTGAGCAAGCGTACCGCTATATGTCATCAGAGTAATAGATTCCCGCTTTCTCAATCACATTGACAAAACCATATGAGTTAATTTCCATTTACTTTCGCAGGAATGACCGTTTCGTATTAGTCGTCAGCTAATAGCTGACGACTGACTTCTGTATTCCGTTCACTGTCATCAGAGTAATAGATTCTTCGCTCTGCGTCACATTCTTGTTTTTCATTATTCTTCACAATGCATTCTTACCGCCGTTCTGAATGACATTTTCATGGCTTTTAGCTGCGAGCTATTAGCCGCTAGCTGCTGAAAGCTAATAGCTGTTAGCTGACTTCTGTCTTCTGATAGCTGTTAGCTGAGAGCTAGCAGCTGTTAACTTATTTCTCCTTTTTGCGAATTATTTTCTTCTTTGCTATAATAAAAAATTATATGGAAAGAGGCATTGGAGTTCGTCTCAAGGAGGGCATTGTGGCGGAGTGCAGTTTATTGCAGGACAAAATTTTGAAAGACGGCGTGATTAAACCGGGGAATTTACTCAAAGTGGACAGCTTTTTGAATCATCAGATTGACGTGCCTTTTATCAGCCGATTGGGGAAGGAATTTAAAGAGCTTTTTGCTGATAAAAAAATTGATAAGATTCTTACCATTGAAGCGTCGGGGATCGGGATTGCCTGTCTTACAGCGGTTTATTTCGGCGTTCCGGTGGTTTTTGCGAAAAAATCGGCGGGGAGCAATATGGATAAAGATATGTTTGCTACGGAGGTCATGTCTTATACGCACAACCGTATGAATCATGTGGTGGTGTCGAAGAAATATCTGAAAGCCGGCGAGCATGTTCTCATTATGGACGATTTCCTGGCGAACGGCTGCGCTGTGAACGGTCTTCTTGATCTGGTGAAGCAGGCGGGAGGCGTTACAGAAGGTATTGGAATCTGCATTGAGAAAGGGTTCCAAGGCGGCGGCGACGCTTTGCGAGAAGCCGGATATGATGTCCGCTCTTTGGCAATTATTGAAAAGATGGATGCCGAGACAGGCACCATTGTGTTCCGCTGAAGGAGGCTATGGTGAGCAGAGATCCTATTTATGAATTGGACGGAAAGATTTCTGTACAGAAAGCCGTTCCCTTTGGTCTTCAGCATGTTCTTGCCATGTTTGTGGCAAATATCGCGCCGATTCTCATCGTTACGGGTGTGGTGAAAATGTCGGCTCCGGAAGCGGGAGCTATCGTGCAGGCGGCTATGATTATCGCCGGCGTGGGTTCTCTTCTTCAAATGTATCCTTTCTTTCGTCTCGGAAGTGGACTTCCTGTCATCATGGGGATCAGTTTTACTTTCGTTTCCGTATTTTGCGTGATCGGCTTGAAATACGGTTATGGCGCTATTCTTGGCGCTGTTCTTGTGGGCGGAATCTTGGAGGGCATTCTTGGATTGGGAGCCGCCTGGTGGCTGATCAGGAGTCTCTAACAGTGGAGGCTCCCAGCAAAGAGCTGCTTAAAAGAGCTGAGGAATTCGGACAATGGTATGGAAAGCGGTATAAGACGGAAGTGACAAAGCACGGGCGGTTATATACCGGACAAGGATATGCCCGGGAAGTCTTCCTTGACCGTATGGATCTCCGTATGGAGTTTTACAGAGATTCACACCGTTGGACAAAGGACAGCTACGGATATAAAGTATTGCAGCAAGTAAGAAACGATGTGGCGGATCTTTTCGGCAAAGAAGGCGTTAAAAATGAAAAAGCAGCTTCTGACTTGGCTTATGACATCCTGAATGTGGAGAATAAAGATTTACAGAATGTGTCAAATCCCGATCTCCGAAGCTATGTGGATACCATGATTCTTTTTGCTATGGAAGAAACCATGAAAGAAAAGTAAAAGCCAGGCAAATAAAAAGACCCTTCGGGGTCTTTTTATTTGCCTGAAAGGGGCTGGAATGTACAGTCTGTCTACTGGTTTCGGTGCGAATGACGGGAGGGCGGATTTCTTTATTCTCCTGAGTCCATTTTCAGCACAATGTGTACTACACTTTCCCAGCGTAGTCGGGGACGAAGCGGGGGATGAATCACAACGGTGAAATCGTTCAATCGGGAAAGACAGAAAACAGTTTACGTCATTTTGACCGATGGGAGCAAAGGAGTTAGAATACACGCAACGCTCCCAAAGTTCGAGGAGCGGAGAAATCTTTCAGAAGAATGAAAATGCAGTTATACTGTAAGGAAAGACCGTTAGCGTCCTTTCCCAGCGGAATCGTGGCAGGCAGCGAAACGGGATTTTATTTTTGAAGAAGATGGGAATTTTATGATAGTCAATACAGGCCAGCGTACGGATATCCCTGCTTTTTACAGTACCTGGTTTATGAATCGGATTAAAGTGGGCTTTGTTATGGTCAGGAACCCGTTCAATCCTCACCGGGTGACACGGTATTCGCTTCGGCCGGATGCAGTGGATGCCATCTGCTTTTGTACTAAAAATCCAAAGCCTATGATACCGAGACTTAAAGAACTTCATGACTTTCGGCAAGTCTGGCATGTGACCATTACGGCCTATGGGGAAGAGATAGAGCCTCATGTGCCGCCTATTAGTGAAGTCGTTGATTCTTTCCGGCGGTTATCCGATATAGTAGGATCGGATCATGTCTTCTGGCGCTACGACCCGATTTTTCTTTCTTCGACCTATATTTTGCAGAAACATCTGGATACCTTTGGCAGGATTGCGGAAGCTTTGCGAGGGTATACGAGTGGGTGCATTTTCAGCTTTATAGACCTGTACAGCAAAACGCTGCGCAACCGGGGCCAAAGGCCCCGTCAACCTTCCCCTCTGAACCCTATTCTTCCGCCATTTCTCTCAGTTTTTCTCTGTCCATAATCCCGATTTTCTTTCCTTTTCTGCGGATGATATTTTTTTCTTCCAGCAGGTGGAGTTTGCGGGACAGGGTTTCGGGGGTGGTGCCCAGGTAGGCGGAGAGGTCTTTCATTTTCATGGGGATTTCTACCGTGTCCTTTTCGTTTTCATTGGAAAGGGCGGTGAGGTAGGAGGCCAGTCTTGTTTCCACTTTTTCCATCATGAGGAAGCGGGTCTGGTTTTCTGTGTCCGCCATGCGCTGGGCGTTCATTTCCAGAAGTTTCAGGGCCAGGCTGGGGGTTTTCAGGAGGAGGGCGTTGAAGTCGGTTTTGCGGAGGAGGCAGGCGTCCGTTTCTTCCAGGGTGTCGATGTAAATGCTTTGGGCTCTGGCACCGAGGAGGGCATTGACCCCTTCGTAGCTACCGGGGGTGAGGAGGCGGAGGAGCTGTTCTCTGCCGCTGCCGGAGAGCATGTACACTCTCATGGAGCCTTTTGCCACGATGATGAGGAGGGGGTCTTCGCCTGGCTGCCATACGGTTTCGCCTTTGCGGAAGTGGCGGTGGAGGATGAGGCTTTCTACCTGGTTCTGTTCCTCTTCGGTGAGGTGGTTGAAGAGAGGGACGATGGATACGCAGTGATGTTCTTTCATGGAAACCTTCTTTTTATAAAAATTTAGAAATTTTCGATTTCTTGACAGGTATCAAGGTTTTGGCGGCGGATTTTCTTTATACTATTGACAGATAAAGAAATGAGAGCTTACAGATCTCAGGTATAAAGAAAGGATGGTTCATATGATTAACACAATTCAGGAAGGCGTCGTTTTCAATCTGGCAGATAAGGCGGAATTTAAGGAAGGCAGTTTCCGTCCGCTGGTGATTGACAGCAATGATAAGGCGGAGTATGTGCTTATGGCGGTGGACGCGGGAGTGCTTATTCCTGACCATCAGGCGCCGGCGGATCTCATTTTCCAGGCTTTGGAAGGGGAGGCGGTTCTTCAGGTGGGAGGCATCGACCATCCGGTGAGGAAGGGGGATTTCCTGTTCATGAAGAAGGGAACCCTTCACCATCTGCAGGCGGTTACAAAGTTCAAGTTCTCCATGGTACGGATTTATTAATGATTTAGGAAAAGGCACCGGCTTTCTGCCGGTGTTTTTTTAGGGAGCGCTGATTAAATCGTTATCGGA
>DCJJ01000035.1:7615-10599 GCA_002320515.1 Dialister sp. UBA1703
AGCTATTTAAGGAGACTTATGACGAAGCATTGGATAAAAATTCATATGAAATTTGATTCTGCGAATTAATCAGTGCTTCCTTAGTGGGCCGGGAAATAGGGAAGGCGGCTGTTCTTTATCGGCGGGGGTTCGGGCGCCGCAGGGGGCAGTCCATACCCTCTGAACCTTTGAACCCTCACGCCGCAGGAGCCGTCAGCCTCTCTCTGCCCAGGCGGCTTTGCCGGCCTTTATGGCTTCAGTCCATCCACCTGCTTCTTAATGCTTTTCACGTTGTCCTGGATTTCTTTGATGGTTTTCATGGGGCCTTCTCTGTCTCTGGCTTCTCCGATGGTCATGGTCTGTCCCGTTGTCTTGTCCACCAGCTCGATGGTGCCCAGGTGGAGTTTTCCGTTGATAATGTGGAAGGCGTCGGTGCGGATGAGGCCGAAATGGGTGTCGATGGCAACGTCATAGAAGTCCACGGCCCGCCAGCGGTTGTTGAAGGTGCCGGTAATGCGGTTGAAGGGGATGAGCATGTAGAAGCCGGGGCCGGAGGAGAAACGGCCGAAGGCGATGAGGTGTTTCTGGTTTCCGTCGCAGTGGATTTCGCCGTCCAGGGTGACGAGGCAGTAGAATTTGGGTTCGTTGGAGGGAATGCGGCTGTCCAGGTCTTCTCCGTGGAGGTAGATGTCATAGGCCCGGCTGTCCAGGTCGTAGTTTCCTTCTGCGTCCACGGTGCCGCCGTAGACTCTGGCTTTGACGCCGGTGAAGGTCATGAGGCCTTTGTCATAATGGATTTTCCCTTTCACGTCCATAAAGTCCAGGGCAGGGATGTGGAGTTCCTTCATGGTAACGTTCCCGTGGGCCTTAATGTGGGAGAGGGGGCCGTCTCCGGCGGCGGTGAGGGTCATTTTGTCGTGAATGTCATCGCCCAGGCCCAGGGAGGCGGGATCCACGCCTTTGGCGGTAAATTCGATCATGGTGGGGAGGTTCTTTTCTTTGAAATCGATTTCCGCGTGAAGTTCCACGCCGTCGCCTACGGCGGTGCCGCCGAAGGGGCCGGTGGTGAGGCTCAGTTTGGTCTGCCCTTTGGTATTGATGGTGCCGGTCATGCTTACGTGGTTCATGATGTAGTGGCGCTGGCGGTAGAAGGCCTGCACCCGGCCGTCATGGATGGTGAGTTTGAAGTGGAGAGGCTTGCCGCGGCGGTTGAAATTTTTCACTTTGTCTTCCAGTGTTTTCTCGGAAGGCGGGGATTCCTTCTTTTCCTTTTCCTCCCGTTTCACAAAGTCCACGTTCATATCCTCGTCGAAGCGGACGGCGAAGGCAGGGCGGTTCAGGGTGATTTCTTCCAATGTGGTGGAGACGAGGTGTTTGGAAATGACGTCCCAGGGGTTCACTTTGAAGGAGCCGGAGGGGACGCGGAGGATGGGATTTCCTTCCGGATCGTCCCAGGCAAGGTTTTCAAAGGTGACGCCGCCGTGGATATTGGCGGTGATGGACTCCACGGTGATGGTGCCGCGGAGCATATCCTGCCGGGCGGCGGCGTAGTTGAAAATGCGGGCGGCGCCGAAGCTGGCCAGCTTGGCCAGCAGGAGGATGAGGCAGAAAAGGGCAAGAAGGACACCCAGGACGGCGAGGGCATAGGGGGCCCACTGTTTTTCTCGGCGAAGTCTGGTGAGCTTTTCCTTCATAGGTATCCTCCTTAATGAGTTTCCAGATATTTCCTGATCCTTTCTATCCGTTTGGGGGTATCAGGGTGGTCGTTCAGCAGGCTCTTAAAGAAGCCCGCATTTCTGCTGCCGTAAATGGATTCGATGTGATAAAGGCCCAGGCCAAGGCCCCTTCCCAGTCCCAGACGGCAGGCGTAGGCGTCGGCTTCATATTCTTCCTTCCGGCTGCCGAAGCGGGAGATGAAGAGCATAGGGGTCTGGAGGAGGAAGGAGAGGATGTTGTACTGCAGGCTGATGAAGAGGGCAAAGAGGTTGATGAGGATGCCCAGGAAGGGAATCCAGATGAGGAGACGGCAGATGAGGAAAATGGTGTTGTATACCAGTACGATAATCTGGCCGAACCAGGCCATGCCTACGCAGAGGAGATTGGCACCGGTGTGGCCCCGCTGGATGTGCCCCATTTCATGGGCCATAATACCAAGCAGTTCTTCCACAGGAAACTGGCGGAGGAGAGGTGCCATGACTACGATGCTTTTTCCCAGAGAAAAGGCATTGTACTCGTTTCTAAGGCCCACATACAGCCGGTAGTCCGAGGGGTCAAGCTCTCCCCGGCGGCAGATTTCATGGAGACCCTCCGTCAGGAGCAGGGCGTCTTCACCATAGGCCTTCCTCCCGCCTTCGGAGTAGACGAAGAAGCGCTCCATCACGCCCAGCCTGGCCAGAATGGCAGGAATGAGTACGGAAGCCAGAGTCAGCTTCACCAGAAGCGTGCCGTCATCGGTACCTGACGGGGCGCCGCCAATGTAGTAAAGAGAAAGCATGACGGACCAGAAGGAGAAATCCATAATAAAATTAACGATAAACGTGAGGATCACTAGAATCACAGGGGTAATGGACATGGAGGGCCTCTTTTTCTACAGATTTCACTTGTATCATATCACGAATAAAAAACACGGTAAAATCGGATGGCGATTTTACCGTGCTTTGGATAGTGGGGAATGGGGAATGGAGGCTGGGGATGGGGATATAAAAGGAAGCACGTAACGCTGACTTCTTATGGACAAGCCCCTTTGGGGCTTGAGGGTTCACAAGGTTCAAAGGGGTGTGGTGGGCGCCCTTATGGGCGCCAGTATAAATGCTCTCTTGCGGCAGCAGGAAAACAAAACAACCGCCCTGACGGGCGAGGAAATGCAATCCCCCTTTGGTGCCGTAAGGCACCAAAGGGGAAAAAGCCACCGGAGGTGGCTGATTACCGTAATGCTTATCAAGCCCTATGACACTGAAAGTAAATCCTGTAACGTTCTTGCGTCCCCTTTAGGGAAGCGCTGATTA
>DCJJ01000134.1 GCA_002320515.1 Dialister sp. UBA1703
ATGAATTAATCAGTGCTTCCCAAGCTTAAGAACCCTTGGGCCCATAGGGCCCATCCATCTTACGAACCTTTCTATACAACCCTTCTACACAACCCGCCGCCGACAGGCGGCCATAACCCTCGGGCCAATGGCCCGTCAACCCTCACACCGAAGGTGTGTCCTCTTGATTGACATTCCCTTCCCTCATCTTCTATAATAATGTAAGTACTAAAAAAACCAATCCAGTACCAGGAGGAAGTTATGAAGGATAGACTTGTACAGGCGACGCTGGAGGAGATGGAGTCCAGGTCGCTGAAGTTTACGATGGATGACCTGGCCAGAAAGCTTCATGCCAGCAAGAGTTCCATTTATAAGATTGTAGATTCCAAGGAGGATCTGATACGGCTGGTGATGCACTGGGCCATGGATAAGTTTGACCGGAAGGCGGCGGAGCTCCTTTCCGGCCAGGGGCCGGTAAACCGGCGGCTTATGGCTTACTGCGGTCTGTATTTCCACACTTTCTGGTACCTGCCGGATGCGGTGAATGAGGATCTGGAGGCCCGGTATGAGGAGATATGGAAGGAATGGGATCAGTACCGGGAAGCCCGGTTTGATGATATGATGGCCCTTCTGAAGGAAGGGGTGGAGAAGGGCGAATACCGGAAGGTGAATCTCCCTGTGGTGCGGCAGTGCGTGTTTTCTGCAGCTCGGGGGCTCACGGATCCCGATTTCCTTCGGAAAACGAATATGACCGGCCGGGATGTGCTGGAGATTCTGGAGGATATTATGCTGAAGGGGCTGGAAAAGCGGGATGACGAATGTACTCCTGCTGAGGCTGAAAAGAAAGGGGAGAAATCGAGATGAGAAATTGGAAGAAGTGGGTGTGCCTCATGGCTGCGGGCATGACTTTTTTTATGGCAGGCTGCGGCAGGAAGGAGGCGGTGTCTACCCAGGCGCCGCTGGTGAAGACGGTGGTGGCCGGTGAAACAGCGAAGGGGGAGAAGACCACCTTTTCCGGTACGGTGCACGGCTATTTCGAGTCTCCCCTGGCTTTTCAGACGGGAGGCCGCATTATGGCCCGGTATGTGGACCAGGGCCAGCGGGTGAGCGCCGGTGAGGCTCTCATGAAGGTGGATTCCAAGGATGCCGAGGAGCAGGTGGCTTCCGCCCGAAGTGCCGTCATTGCTTCCCGGGCCAGGGCAGAGCTTGCCTATTCCACCCGCGCCCGGTATGAAAAGCTCCATGCTGCCAATGCCATTTCCGAGCTGAATATGGACCAGGTGAGGAACCAGGCCCAGCTGGCCCAGGCGGAGCTGGATTCTTCGGAAGCCACTCTCTCCTGGGCTGAGAATAATCTGGGCTTTACCCTGCTCACGGCAGACCGTGACGGCGTTATCGGTTCCACTCTTTATGAGGTGGGACAGGTGGTGGCTGCCGGTACGCCGGTGGTGACCATTATTGATGATTCCAGACTGGATGTGCATATTTCCCTCACCGAAAAGCAGTACCGTTCCTATGGTGTAGGTACGCCGGCCACAGTGACCTTCTGGGCTCTGCCCGGTGTGACGGTGGAAGGGACGGTGCGTGATGTGGCAGCCGCTCCCAATTCCCAGACCGGCACCTATGATGCCAAAGTGACCCTCATGGACCCGCCGGACACCGTGGCTGTAGGCATGACGGCAGAAGTGAAATTCGGCAGTCAGAAGGACAGTCAGGGATTCATGATACCGCTGTCGGCCATGGCTTCCCAGAAAGAGAATCCGTCCGTGTGGGTCGTAAAGGACGGCAAAGTCCATCTGGTGCCGGTGACCGTAGGCCGCTATGGCGATGATACGGTGGAAATCACCGGCGGTATCTCCAAGGGAGACCGCATCGTTTCCGCCGGCGCTTCCAAGCTGTCGGAAGGTGAAGAGGTGAGGACATGAAAAGGCTGAATCTGGCGGAATGGGCCATCCGTTATAAACAGATCGTCTATTTCTTCATTATCTCCATCATTATCGGCGGGATTTTTTCCTATTTCCGGCTGGGCCGAAGCGAAGACCCGAATTTCACAATCCGTGAAATGGTGGTGGCAGCTGCCTGGCCCGGCGCTACGGCAGAGCAGATTACAGAGCAGGTCACCTATCCCCTGGAGCGGAAGCTCCAGGACACCAAGGGCCTGGACTATATCAAGTCCTTCACCCATGACGGCAAAACGGTCATTTATGTGGACTTGAAGGATGAAGTACCTGCATCGGAAGTGAAGCAGCGCTGGCACGATGTGCGAAACGCCATTACCGATGTGTGGGGCGATATGCCTGCCGGCGTCGTAGGGCCGATGATTAACGACCGCTTTGATGATGTGTACGGCTCTATTTACGCTTTAACCGGCGATGATTACAGCTATGAGGAAAAGCGCAGGTATGCGGAAAATATCCGCCGGCAGCTGGTGCTGGTGCCGGACGTGCAGCAGGTGAAGCTCCTGGGCGTACAGGAGCAGATGATTTATGTGGAAATGGACCAGAACAAGCTGGCTTCCTTCGGCCTGAATCCTTCTGATATTTACAAGGTGCTGCAGCAGCAGTCCGCCATGATGCCTGCCGGCACCATCCATACCAATACCCGCAACGTGGCTATCCGGGTGGAAGGCCTTCTGGGGACTACGGCAGCTCTGGAAAATATTCCCATCCATGTGGGTGAGCGCAGTTTCCATCTGGGCGATGTGGCCAAAGTGACCCAGACCTATACGGACCCGGAAACGTCCCTCATGTATTTCAACGGCAAACCGGCCATCGGCATTGCCGTGGCCATGGCTGACGGCGGCAATAACCTGACTTTGGGAAAGAACCTGGAGACTGCCGTAAACAGAATGAAAGGGGACCTTCCGGCAGGCATGGAAGTGAGCCTGGTGGCTGACCAGCCGAAGGTAGTCAACAATTCCATTGCCGAATTTACGGAAGCCCTGATTGAAGCCCTCATCATCGTCATGGCGGTGAGCTTCCTGTCCCTGGGCCTTCGGAGCGGCATGGTACTGGCCATGTGCGTGCCGGTGGTAGTGTGCGCCTCTTTCCTCTTCATGAAATGGCGGGGCATTGACCTTCATATCGTGTCCCTGGGCTCCCTCATCGTGTCCCTGGGCCTTCTGGTGGATGATGCCATCATCGTGATTGAAATGATGCAGGTGAAATTGGAGCATGGATACAGCCGCATGGAGTCAGCCGAAGGCGCTTACAAGGCCTGCGCCGCCCCCATGCTGGCAGGCACCCTGATTACCGCAGCCGGCTTCATTCCCGTGGGCCTGGCCGTGGGACAGGTGACAGAATATACCAATTCCCTTTTCTGGGTCATCAGTTCCACCCTGGTACTTTCCTGGATTGCTTCCATTTTTGTCAGTCCTGTTTTGGGATACCAGTTCATTAAACTGGGAAAACCGAATCCCATCAAGGTGAAAGTACAGGAAAAGGCTTACAGCGCCTTCCGCAAAGCAGTGAAATGTTTCATTCATTACAGAAAAACGGCCATTGTGGGCGTGGCAGGCCTTTTCATCTTCTCTCTCCTCACACTGCCCCTGGTGAATCGGGAATTCTTCCCGCCTTCCGTTCGTCCGGAAATCATTCTGGACGTGAACCTGCCTTCCGGTGCCTCCATTAAGGACACAAAGAAAGTGATGAGCGCCGTGGCAGACAGCCTGTACGGGGATCAGCGGGTTTCCTCCTTCTCCACCTATATCGGAGATACAGCGCCCCGTTTCATCCTTCTTTTCAGTCCCCAGGCAGCAGAAGACGACCATGGGCAGATGATTATCGTAGCCAGAGATACCACTGCCAGAGACAGCCTCCAGAAAGATGTGCAGAAATTCCTGGCTGACAGCTATCCGGAAGTGCGGGCCCATACCCGCTTCATCCAGACCGGGCCGCTGGAAGAATATCCGGTAATGCTCCGCCTCCGGGGGCCTGACGCCGGAAAGACGGCAGCCCTGGCAGAAGAGGCACTGGCTCTGATGAAGCAGAACCCGAACGTGACCAATGCGTCCCTTGACTGGCCCCAGCAGACACCGACGGTGCGCCTTACCATCAACCAGGACAAGGTGCGGGAACTGGGCATCGACAACTATGCTGTCTCCCAGGACCTCTATGTGAAACTGTCGGGCTACAAAGTGGCTGAATCCTACCAGGGCGACCAGCTGGTGCCCATTTCCTTCCGCCTGGAAGGGGATAACGCCGCCCGTTTGGGAAGCATTTCCTCCCTGCCGGTATATGCAGGAAACGGGCGCTACGTGCCGTTGGGCGAATTCGCCGATATTTCCTATCAGAACGAAACAAGCACCATCTGGCGCAGGAATATTGAACCCTGCATCACCCTCCGCAGTGATATTACCGGTGATGCTACCTCAGATACCGTGGCCTCCTCTGTATATGACAAGACACTGAAAGATTTCAGAAATAACCTGCCCGAAGGGTACACCCTTGAAAAAGGCGGCACCCTGGAACGAAGCGACATTTCCATGGGACAGATCATGGCCACCGTGCCGATTATGATATTCATCATCCTCATGATCCTCATGTTTGAGCTGAAGGACTTAAAGCTCATGGTGATTGCCGCCATTTCCGCGCCCCTTGGCATGATCGGCTGCATTCTCACCCTGGTGGTCACCCAGAAGCCCATGGGCTTCGTAGCCATCATCGGCATGCTGGCCATCGGCGGCATGGTGGTGCGAAACAGTATCATCCTCTTGGACCAGATCCGCCAGCACCTGGAAGAGGGCATGACCCCCTACAACGCTGTGGTGGAATCGGCGGTCCTCCGCTTCCGTCCCATCATGCTTACCTCCTTTGCGGAAGTGCTGGGCATGATTCCCCTGCTCCCGAACCCCTTCTGGAGCCCCATGTCCGCAGCCTTCATCGGCGGCCTCTCCGTGGCCACTCCCCTGGGCCTTCTCTTCGTTCCTGCCCTCTATGCCTTCTGGTACAAAGTCAAGGAACCGGAAGAAATCGTAGAACAGTTTGAAGAAATAGAAGAGGAAAAGAAGGAAAAGAAAGCAAAGAAAAAAAACAGAAAATAAAAGGACAGGGAAGAAATGTACAGTCATTTCTTCCCTGCCTTTTTTCGTGGGACAGCTCCGCTCCACAGTCATCTCGAGCAAGCTTCAATGGCAGTAGGAGGCGGAATGTGTAGGGGAACTGCTGAGGCACTGAGTCGAGAAATCTCCAGCCAAAAGCGGCTTGCGCCATTAGGGCATGAGATTTCTCCACTCTGCTTCGCTGCGGTCGAAATGACGATAGAGGCGGGCTGCAGTATGGTCATTTCTGAGGAAATCGAATGACACCAGTGCAGCTTTGTCCCACCGTCATTTCGAGCGGTGCTGCATGGAGTTATGGGACGGAATGTGCACGGGAACTGCTGAGGCACTGAGTCGAGAAATCTCCTGCCACCATGGGCCATGTGCCATTAGAGCGTGGGATTTCTCCACTCTGCTTCAGTGCGGTCGAAATGACGAGGGCGGCAGGGCCGCAGTATGATTATTTCCCAATTTCCCCATGGCAGAAAGCCGGAAAAGGTATATAATAATAAAAGTATGGACTTATGATTTTATAGTATTTTTAGAAACAGGAAGGGATTATGATGAAGATTTCACAGAGAGCACTGAGCCTGACCACTTCTCCGATTCGCAGACTGGGACCTTACGCCGTGGAAGCGGAGAAGGCGGGGAAGAAAATTTATCATCTGAACATCGGACAGCCGGATATTGAAACGCCGCCTCAGTTCATGGAAGCCATCCGCAGCTTCGATAAAAAGACGGTGGCCTATGGTCCTTCCCAGGGGGATATGCACCTCATCCACCAGATCCAGAAATACTACAGGGAATGGGGCATGGAATACAGCGAGAAAAATATTTATATTACCGCCGGCGGCAGTGAAGCGCTGGAGCTGGCAGCCCTGGCCCTCTGCGATCCCGGCGATGAAATCCTGGTATTTGAACCTTTCTATGCCAACTACAATTCCTTTGCCAAAATCGCTGGCGCCCATGTAAGGGCTGTGCCCACAAGCGCTGAAAGCGGCTACCGTTTGCCGGACCAGGAAACGGTGGAAAAGTATATTACCAATAAGACCCGCCTCATCCTTCTTACCAACCCCGGCAACCCCACCGGCGTGGTATACACCAAAAAGGAAATGGACATGATTGCCGCCGTAGTGAAGAAGCACGGACTGGCCCTCATTGCGGACGAAGTATACCGTGAATTCGTATACGACGGCGCCTACACCAGCTTCGGCACCTATGACGACCTGGCGGACAACCTGATTATCGTGGATTCCGTTTCCAAGAGATACAGTGCCTGCGGTGCCCGCATCGGCTGCCTCCTCTGCAGGAATGAAGAATTTACAGCCCAGATTAATAAATTCTGCCAAGCTCGCCTCTGCGTGCCTACGGTGGAACAGGTAGGGGCTGCCGCTCTCTACGACACGCCGAAATCCTACCTGGAAGCGGTGAACCAGGAATACAAGAAACGGCGCGACACCATTGCCGCCGGCCTTGCCGCCATCCCCGGCGTCATTTCTTCCGACCCCAAGGGCGCTTTCTATGTTATGGTGAAGCTCCCGGTGGACGATGCGGAAAAATTTGCCATCTGGATGCTGCAGAACTTTGAAGAAAACGGAGAAACCGTCATGATTGCCCCGGGCAATGGCTTCTACGCCGAACCGGGCAAGGGCGTGGATGAAGCCCGCCTGGCCTATGTACTGAACGTGGAAGACCTGAAAAAAGCCATCCACCTTCTGGGCGAAGGCCTCAAAGCCTATCCGGGAAGAAAAATCTGATTTCTGATAAATAAGGGAGCTGTGAAAAGATGGGAGCCATCTCTTCATGGCTTCCTTTTGTGTGTAAGGTTTCCTACCCGACATGAGACAGCCGCGAATCATTGGGACAGGAAACTTCTTTCCTGTCGAATAGGAACCCATTTACACCATCCTCCCGCTGATATACAATAGTCCCAAACGAAAGGGATGGGGAAGGAAAATGGAAAAATTATACTTTGCATCAGACTACATGGAAACGGGAACGCCGGAAATCCTGGAAAGGCTTTCTGCCCTCAAAGGAAAGAAACTCACCGGCTACGGGTCCGATGAAATTTCAGAATCCGCTAGAAACAGGGTGCGCGCTGCCGCAGGGGTGCCGGAGGGGGATGTGTTCTTCCTTTCCGGAGGCACCCAGACCAATGCCGTGGTGATTGGTACCATGCTCCGCCCCTACGAAGGGGTTATCGCAGCCCACACAGGCCATGTATCTGCCCACGAAGCTGGGGCCATCGAGCACGGCGGCCATAAGGTGCTGGAAATTCCTGTGGTGGACGGGAAAATCAGGGCAGAGCAGGTTGCAGAAACCGCCGATGCCTATTGGAAGGATGAAAACCATGACCATCTGGTCATGCCGGCCATGGTATATATTTCCCAGCCCACGGAATGGGGCACCCTCTACAGCTTGAAAGAGCTGGAAGACATCAGCCGGGTGTGCCGGGAAAAGGGCCTTGCCCTCTACGTAGACGGCGCCCGCCTGGCCTATGGCCTGGGGACAGAAGGGAATGACGTCACCCTTCCCGATTTAGGCAGGCTCTGCGACGCCTTCTATATCGGCGGCACCAAGTGCGGCGCCCTCCTGGGAGAAGCGGTGGTCTTCCCGAAAAAAGACCGGGTGCCCCACTTCTTCACCATGGTCAAACAGCACGGCGCCCTTCTGGCCAAAGGCTGGATTGCAGCCATCCAGTTCGACACCCTCCTCAGTGGCGGCCTTTACGAAAAATTGGGAAGAAACGGAGACCGTCAGGCCGACCGCATCCGGAAAGCACTGGATGAAAAGGGGTACCACCAGCACGTAAGAAACAGTACCAACCAGATTTTCATTACCCTCACCAAAGAAAAGGCAAAGGAACTCTCCGGCAAAGTGGAACTGGGCTTCTGGGAAAATAAAGGAAATCAGGTAGTCATGCGTATCGCCACCTCCTGGGCCACCACCGATGAAGAAGTGGATAGGCTTCTGGAAATGCTGTAAGGGGGATAGTGTACTAGTGATCTAGTGATCTAGTGTGCTGGTGAGCTGGTGAGCTAGTGAGCTGGCGTGTTCCACGCCCTCGGGCGTTTCCTTCTATGGTATAATAAATGGACAAGCCCCTTTGGGGCTTGAGGGTTCAGGCGCCTTTCGGCGCCCGGGTTCAAAAGGTTCAAAAGGTTCAGAGGGTTCAAAGGGTGGTGGTGGGGCGCCTCTAAATTATAGAAGGCGCCCTCTTATGATAAAACCTTTACAACCGCCCTGCGGGCGAGGAAATGCAAGCCCCCTTTGGTGGCTGGCGCCACCACCTTCCCCCCGCGGAGCAGTGGGACTATGGATGTTTAGCCATGGAGCCATGTCTCTTCAGGAAAGCATAGAGCGATTTATT
>DCJJ01000054.1:0-203 GCA_002320515.1 Dialister sp. UBA1703
CCGAGTAAAATTTTACACTAAGCTGAAGAAGCGATACCATCGCCCTTTGCACCTGGCTGCCAAAGGCGGCCCTGCGGGAAGCGCTGATTCATTCATAGGGTCTGTTTTTATAAGGACTTTTATGCACTGCTTCGTCATGGGACTCCTTACATAGCTTGCTATTCTCTTTCCCATTCCTTGCATTACATAAAAATTCAAGAATA
>DCJJ01000054.1:218-14786 GCA_002320515.1 Dialister sp. UBA1703
CAGTGATTGAATCAGCGCTTCCCTTGACGGATGATTTCACTTTCCTTATGATGAAGAAAAGGGGGTGACACCATGAGACGCTGGATTATGCATGTGGATATGGATGCATTCTTTGCTTCCGTGGAACAGCGGGATCATGATGAATGGAAGGGAAAGCCTGTCATTGTAGGCGGGAAGAGCCGCCGGGGCGTGGTGGCCACCGCCTCCTACGAAGCAAGGAAGTACGGCGTCCACTCCGCCATGCCCGTTTCCAAGGCTCGGGAGCGCTGCCCCTTCGGCATTTTCGCAGAACCCCGGTTTTCCGTATACAAGGAAACGTCCGATGAAATCCATGCAATCATGCTTCATTACGCCGATGCCTACGAGCCTATTTCACTGGACGAAGCCTTTCTGGACATTTCCGCCATGGGAAGCCAGTACCCCACCCTGGGGGCCATCGGGCGGGCCATCAAGAAGGAAATCCTGGAGAAAACCCGTCTGGTGGCGTCGGTGGGCATTGCGCCCAATAAATTTCTGGCCAAAATGGCCAGCGACATGGATAAGCCCGACGGCCTTTTCATCATTCCCTACGGAAAAGAAAAGGAAATCCTCAGGCCCCTGCCGGTGCGCCGCCTTTGGGGCGTGGGAAAAGTGACCGAAAGCCGGCTGGTGAAGGCAGGCTTTAAGACCATAGGAAATATCCAGGATGCATCCATGGAAGACCTGGCGGCCATTCTGGGAAACCAGGGCGCTGTCTTAAAGCGCCTTTCCTTTGGCGTGGACGACAGGCCGGTGGAGGCGGAGCGGGAAATCAAATCCATCGGCGATGAATCCACCTATGAAATGGACATATCCGATCCTTCGGTGATTGACCGGGAAATCGCCATCCACAGCGACGTGGTGGCCCAGAGGCTCAGGAAACATAACCTTACCGCCCGCACGGTGACATTGAAAATCCGGTTCGCCTCCTTCCGTACCGTAACCCGTTCCCTTTCCTTTGAAGAAGGCACCAGTCTCCAGGAGGAAATCTACGGCTATGCGGCAGAGCTCCTTCGGAAAATCCCCCTCACTGAAGGGGTGCGGCTCATCGGCGTCACCGCCTCCCGCCTGGGGCCGCCCCTCTCCATGGCCTCTCTCTTTTCTGAAAACCGGGACAAAAGAAACCGGGCCGCCGCAGCCATGGACGAAATCCAGGCCCGCTTCGGCAGAAAAGCTCTGCAGAAAGGATTCTGGCTGGAAGAGAAGAAATAAGGCCGTCGGCTATCGGCTTACCGCTTACCACTGTCCCACTATTCCACCGGCCCACTTATCTCCCATCCATAGCCCATGGGCCTTTGACAGGAATCCCCTGCATTGAGTATGATTGAGAAAGGGAA
This sequence comes from Dialister sp. UBA1703, assembly GCA_002320515.1. Classification (GTDB taxonomy): domain Bacteria; phylum Bacillota; class Negativicutes; order Veillonellales; family Dialisteraceae; genus Dialister. Next base: position 1,574 of record DCJJ01000054.1, read on the forward strand.
AATATTTTTTTGAAGCAGAGGAGGAACTGCTATGAAATCTTTAGTTTTATGGTCATCCCGTACAGGAAATACAAAGGCAGTGGCACAGGCCATTTATGATGCCCTTCCTGGAGAAAAGGATATAGTAGAAGAGGGGCGGGAAAAGGATACGTCCGGCTATGATGTGATATTCGTGGGCTTCTGGGGCTTCCGCCGGGGCGCCGATATGGCGGCAAGGAGAACCCTTGCTTCCCTTCATAATAAAAAGGTGGCCATCTACGGTACTGCCGGCACCTATCCCGACTCCGCCGCAGCCAGGGACTATCTGGCTAATGCCGCTGCTCTCCTTCCGGAGGACTCCACCTGCCTTGGCACCTTCATCTGCCAGGGACGGGTTCACTCCTTCCACATCGGAAAGCGGAGCGAACATGCCCAGAAGGTCCATCCCATGACGCCGGACAGACTGAAGCGTCTGGAGGAAGCGGAAAAGCATCCCAATGAGGAAGATTTCAGGAATGCCGCTGCCTGGGCGCTGGATATGGTGAAAAAAGCGGGATGCTGAGGCGGTAGTGCTACAGTGCCACAATAGCGGCGCTAAGCTGTATTCCCGAAGGTTGACGCTCGCTGACGCGGGCGAGGGTTGAGCCAGCCGCCGGGCTGACGCCCTGGGCTGGCAGGGTTCTGCCTGTGATCGGCTTCGCCTTACAGGCGGGCTCCGGGCTTGCGCCCTCGGGAGTTATGTAGTATCGCTCCGCTGGGGAGGTGAGCGCCCTGCGGGCGCCATTTTGTATGCCGCTTCGCGGCAGTGCGGCTTTCGCCGCCGGCAGGCGGCATGTATACTGGCGCCGCAGGCGCCGTACCTCGCCAGCGCAGCGGTATTATATAACTCCCTGGGCCGAAGGCCCTGAACCCATCCGGGAGGCGCCAGCCGGTCCCGGATAGAGCCCTTGGCGCTGAGGGCCGCAGGCCGGATAGCGCCATCAACCCTCGCGGCGAAGCCGCGTCAACCTTCGGGAATACAGGTAAGCACCGATAAGAGCCATTACCCCAAGAGACATTAGCTAAGAAAGATAGGAACCACATGAAAGGACAAATGACACTGGGCATTACCGCCTCCATACTGGCGGCCTTTTTATTTACCGTCATGGACGTGAGCGCCAAAGTACTGGCCCCTCTGGGCATGGGAGAGATTACCTTTATCCGCGGAATGGCGGGGCTCTTTTTCATTCCCCTTATCGCCCGCCATGAAGGAAAGCCCATATTTTCCGGAAAGGACAGGCTCCTGCTTCACCTCAGGGGCCTTTTCGGCGGCTTTGGCATTCTCCTTTTCTTCTACAGTCTGCCGGGGCTGAAGCTGGGGGATGCGGAAATCCTGGCGCAGCTCTCCGCCTTTTTCATGTGCATTCTGTCTCCCATTTTTCTTAAAACCACGCCCTCCGGGAAGGTGGTACCCTGGCTCATCACCATTGCCGCCGGCGCCGCCGTGGTGCTTCAGGTATGGAATTTTGAAGCCTTTAACAGGTACGCCCTTCTGGGCGTGATTTCCTCCTTCTGCACCGCCTCTGCCTATACCTGTATCGGCAGGCTTACGGAAAAGGGAGGCCATTCGGGGGCGGAAATTGTTTTCTATTTCCAGTTGTATTCCATGATAGGAGGTGCCATCCTTATGGTGGGACAGATGGTGCTTCCTTCCGGCACGGACTGGATATGGATTTTCTTCATGTCCTTCTCCGCCCTCTTCGCCCAGGTGGCTCTTACCTGGGGATGTACCCATATCCCGCCGGTGATTGTTACCTTCGCCATGTACACGGGCATCCTCTTCCACATCCTGGCAGGCTGGCTTCTCTGGGGAGAAAGGCTTACGCTTTTCTCCTGGGCAGGAGGCGCAGTCATCGTCTTCGGAAGCGCCATGCTGCTGTGGAAGACAAGGAGGAGCTAGGGGTAGAGACAATAGCGGCGGGCAGCTGTATTCCCGAAGGTTGACACGCCCGTAAGGGCGCGTCAACCTTCGGGAATACAGGTAAGCACCGTAGTGCCTCAACAGTGCCTCAACAGTGCCACCTATTTTGTCAAGGAAATTTCATTGACAGGCACCACCGACTTGGATATAATTATTCTGTTATGGTGTGCGAAAAATGGCACTGCCAGTATGTAAGGAGGTGTTACTCATGGCAAAAATGACATTCCAGCCGAACAACCACTGGAGAAAACAGACTCACGGTTTCCGCGCTCGTATGAAAACAAAAGCAGGCCGTATTGTTCTGAAGAGAAGAAGAGCAAAGGGCAGAAAGGTATTAAGTGCCTAATCTAGATGAGAAGGGAAAGGCGGATTTCAGTCTTCCCCGCTCTTCCCGTATACGACAGAACAGGGACTACCGAAGAATTTATCGCCAGGGCAGACGTTTCAGCAACCGGGCGGGTCTTCTTTACCTGGTAAAATCCAGAAGAAGCGAGATCCGCATGGGCTTTGTGGTGACGAAGAAAATTGGTCATGCCTTTGCCCGCAATCGGGCCAAACGACTGATGAAGGAGGTTTACCGCCTCCACCGGCATGAACTGGCTCCCCACTATGAAGCAGTCCTTCTGGCAGGCTCGTTTCTGACGAGGGCCGGCTACAAGGAAGCGGAAAAGGCCATACTGGCATTATGGCGAAAGGCCGGGATTCTGGAGCATTGATATGAAAACTGTACTCATGGCGCTTATCCGCTTTTACAGAATGTTCATTTCTCCACTAAAGCCTCCCTGCTGCCGGTTTACACCTACCTGCAGTGAATATGCCCTGCAGGCGATAGAAAAATACGGTGCCCTGAAAGGCAGCTGGCTCGCAGTCAAACGGATTATCCGCTGCAATCCATTTTGCAAAGGCGGCTATGATCCCTTGCGGTGAAGTGGCTGCTTTTTTTGTACAGCAATGATTTTCCAAGGCAGGATTTCCTGCACTTTTTTGGCAGTATTTTCCATTTCCATAACATGAAGCAGGCGGAAAACCGCCACCCATGAAATCGAGCGGACTTTGAAATGCAGAAGTCCGTGATTCAACGGTTGAAATGAAGACCGTACAAGGAGTAATAATGAGTGATTTTCAGATTCCGCTTCTGAGCAATTTTGTAGGCTTCCTTGCAGACATTATGCGTATCTGCCTGCAGTATGCCTACAAACTGACCGATGACCTGGGATTCCCAAGCTACGGGATTGCCATCATCGTTCTGACCATTATCATCAAGACAGCGCTCCTTCCGCTGGCCGTGAAACAGATCAAATCCATGAAGGCTATGCAGGAAATCCAGCCATTGATGCAGCAGGTGCAGAAGAAGTATAAAAACGACCCGAAGAAACTTCGGGAAGAAATGGGCAAACTTTACAAGGAACACGGGGCCAACCCCATGTCCGGCTGCCTCCCTCTTCTCATCCAGATGCCGTTCCTGGTTTCCATCTACTATGCCCTCCAGGGATTTCCCTATGACCCGGCCCACGAAAGTTTCCTGTGGCTGGAAAGTCTGGCCGTACCGGACAGCACCTACATCCTGCCCATCCTTTCCGCTGCCTCCACCTTTGTGATTTCCTGGCAGACCACACCGAAGGACGCACCGGGAAACCAGAAAACCATGCTTCTGGTCATGCCCCTCATGATCGGCTGGATGTCCCTGAACTTCCCCAGCGGCCTGGTTATCTACTGGATCGTGGTGAACCTGTACCAGCTGGTGCAGCAGACCATCATGTTCCGTGAAGAAATGGTGGACCGCTTCAAAGGCGCCGCTCCCAAGAAGGGGGTAGTCACCGTTCACGGCGACGTGCAGCAGGAACAGCTGAAGGAAACGAAGAAGAAAAAGGTGATTCGCAAGAGAGTCATCAAGAAGGTTGTCAAGAAGAAAGCGGACGACCCAGAAGCGCACAGCGAAGAAAATAAAGAAGCCTCTGCAGAAAAGGATGCGCCTTCCGAAGCAAAGGAAGAAAAGAAATCCACCGCTGCAGATACTCCTGCAAAGGAAGACGCTGCCAAAGCAGTACCTTCCGATACAAAAGAGTCCAAGGATTCCGGGGAGGCTGAAGATAAGAAATGAGAACAGTGAGAATCACCGCAAAAACCATTGAGGTAGCTGTAGAAGAAGGTTTAAAGCAGCTGGGCATCAGCCGCGAGGAAGCTGTCGTTCATGTAGTGGAACAGCCCTCCAGCGGACTTTTCGGACTCATCCACAAGAAAATGGCAGTGGTAGATATTTCTGCTCCTGACGAAGAAATTCCGGAAGAACCGGCAGAAGAACCGAAGGCGGAAGAAAAGGCAGAACCTCTCCAGGAAGCAAAACCGGAAGAGAAGCCTGAAGAACCGGCGCCGGCTCCGGAAGAGAAAGCCGTAGAGAAGGCGAAGGAAGAAACAAAGGACAAATTCGTTTTCAAACAGGAAGAACAGGACAAAACTGCTGAAGAAGCGAAGAAATTCCTGGCCTCCGTTTTCAAGGGCATGCACCTGGACGTCACCATGGAATGCATGATGAACGAAGAACGGATTCTCCTGAACCTCCACGGTGAAGGCCTTGGCATCCTCATCGGCAAGCACGGCCAGACACTGGACGCCCTCCAGTACCTTACCAACCTGGCTGCCGGCAAAGCCTTCCATCACCACTACTTCGTCCTTCTTGACGTGGAAAACTACAGGGAACGGCGCAAGGACACCCTGGAAGCCCTGGCAAGAAGACTGGCAGGCAAGGTGAAACGGACCGGCGAAGCGGTAAAACTGGAACCCATGGCTGCCGGCGAACGCCGCATCATCCATCTGGCGCTGCAGAATGACGGCGCCGTGACAACGGAAAGCGAAGGCGAAGCGCCGCATCGTTATGTGGTTATCCGTCTGAAAGACTGATATCGGTCAAAAAACATGGATGATATTCATCCATGTTTTTTGTGTCTTTTTATGGGCGGACTCACTTTTCCGTGACTTCCGCTCTTCATGATATAATAAAAACATATTTCCAAAAGGGAGGAGGGAAGACTATGGTGCCTGCAGAATCGGATGAACCGAAGCTTATTTTGACATATCCTCATAAATCCGGCTTCAATACGATAGGCTGGCCTTCTATGGTATCTTCATCTCTTATTGTTCTATCAATACTGAAGCATCTGATAAGCAACGGAAGCGATTTTTCAGATACAATGATTATTGTAGCAGTGCTGATTTACGGTCCAATTCTTATCTTTTTTATGGGAAGTTATCTCTTCCTGAACGGAGTAAAGCTGGAAATTGATGAAAACAATACCGTCAAATATTACACATATGGAAGCAGAGGACAGAGCGTATTACATTTTAAATTCAGGTTTGAAGACATAGAGCAGGTAACGGTTAGAAAGTATCCCTTTGATTGCTCCAAAGTAACCGTAACCATCAGAAATCCGATTTGTTGTGTCTGGCATGAGAAGAAATTAAATAAGCAGGTGAGCGTAAATATTATTGCTGACAGAAAAGCATCGGAATCTTTCAGGAGGCACATGGAACAATTCCAAAGGAATAAAATAAGCGCATAAATTGGACATTAAAGCTGTTAAAATTTTAAAAACAAAGTAGCCATTCATGGAACAGTAAATCAAATCAGTTTACTGCTTTTTTCTTATTCAAAGTTAGGGTGATAGGGCATCTTCAACTGTTTTTGCGTTGAAAAACAGCTGCCGGAAGGCAGCGGCATTTATTTTTTTGAGAGTCTTCACGAGAGAGAACATGATATAATAAAAATATCTACTTTGACAGGAAGGAGGAGACACTGTGGCGCCTGCAGAATTGCTTAAAAAATATTTCGGTTATGATGCATTCCGCCCCATGCAGAAAGAAGTGATTGATACGATTGCGGGGGGGAAAGATGTATTGGCTATCATGCCTACCGGCGCAGGCAAGTCCATCTGTTTTCAGATTCCGGCTCTTCTCTTTCCTTACGGAACGGTGATTATTTCCCCTCTGATTTCCCTGATGAAGGATCAGGTGGAGTCCCTGACGGAGCAGGGCATTCCGGCTTCCTTTGTGAACAGCACCATTCCCTACGAGGAGTCCATCGAGCGTCTCCGGAATCTGTACCGGGGGAAAATCAAGCTGCTTTACATGGCGCCGGAAAAGCTGGAGCCCTCTTATTTCACCCAGTGCCTTGCCCAGGTGCCTCTTTCCATGATCGTCATCGACGAGGCCCACTGCGTATCCCAGTGGGGACATGATTTCCGCCCCTCCTACCGGAAAATCAAGGATTTCATCGATTCCCTGCCCCGCCGGCCGGTGGTGACAGCCTTTACGGCCACTGCCACTCCCGTGGTGGAGGCGGATATGAAGCAGAGCCTGGGTCTGGAGAAGGCCCAGGTGTTCCGCACAGGCCTTGACCGGCCGAACCTGTCCTTTCGGGTCATCCAGGGGGCGGGGAAGGAGGATTTCATCCTTCGCTATGTGAAGAGCCATAAAAAGGAAAGCGGCATTATTTACTGCGCCACCAGAAAGGCGGTGGACCAGGTGTACAGCCTGCTCCTGCGCCGGGGAATCAGCGCAGGCCGCTACCATGCAGGCATGGAGGATGAAGCCCGGCGGAAGGCACAGGAGGATTTCTCCTTTGATAACGTAACAGTCATGGTGGCCACCAATGCCTTCGGCATGGGTATCGACAAGAGCAATGTGCGCTATGTCATCCATTACCAGATGCCCAAAAGTCTGGAGTCCTACTACCAGGAAGCAGGAAGGGCAGGCCGGGACGGCGGGAAATCGGAATGCATCCTTCTCTACAGCAGCAGGGATGCAGGCATCCAGCGCTATCTCATCGAACAGGGAAACCAGGATGAAGACCAGCGGAAAATGGATTATCACCGGCTGAATGCCATGGTGGATTACTGCCAGACCACATCCTGCCTTCGGAATTTCATCCTGGCCTACTTCGGCGAAAAGGTGCAGGAGCCCTGCGGCCACTGCGGCAACTGCGAAAGCGGGAAGGGGAAGGTGGACATTACCGATACCGCCTCCCTGGTGTTCCGCACCATCCGCTCCCTTCACGAGCGCTTCGGCACCGCTGTCATTGCAGATGTGCTTCACGGAAGCCACTCCCGCATGATTTTGGACAGGAAACTGGAAACGGCGCCTACGTTTGGGAAATTGTCCTTCGTGAAGGTCACCCATCTCAAGAGCGCTCTCAATAATTTCCTGGCCGACGGATATCTGAGGCGGGAAGGGGAGCCCTATGCAGTGCTGAAGCTCACAGATAAAGCGAAGAACGTGCTGGCAGGAAAGGAAACGGTCATGGGGCTTGCCTTCGGTGCGGAAGACGCCATGGCAGACGCGGCGGTGGAAAGGAAAATCGACAGGAATCCCCTCCGCCGGGGCGGTCTTTTCGAAAAGCTCCGCACCCTCCGCACCTTCATTGCCCGGGAAGAACAGGTGCCGCCTTTCGTGGTATTTTCTGATGCCACCCTGGAAGACATGGCAGTCCTGAAGCCCCAGACATTGGAAGACATGGGAAAGGTGCACGGCGTAGGCGCCTTCAAGCTGGAAAAATACGGCGCCCGCTTCCTGGAAGTCCTTCGCGGTGAGGAAGGGGAAGAAGAAAGGGAAGAGGAAACGGACAATGAAGAGGACAGCCTTCTTTTGAATGAGCTGAAGGATCTCCGCCGCCGCATGGCAGGAGAATTCCATAAGGCGCCCAAGTCCATTTTCTCCGATGACATTCTGGAATCCATGGTGCTCCAGCGGCCTTCCACCCTGGAGGAACTAAAGCGTATCCGGGGCATCGGCTCCAAAAAGGCGGCAGCCTACGGCGTGCCCTTCCTGAAGATTTTAGGAAGGGGCCTCCCTGCTGAAGCGCCTGTTTCCGGTGATATTATCCAGGGAGCCTACTTCCTTTTCCTGAAAAAGGCAAGGGACCGGCTGGCGGACAAAGCAGGCCTTCCGGCGGAAGACTTCTTCTCCGAAGAAAACCTCCGCCGCCTCTCCGGCGGCGACAGCCATGTCCTTTCCTCCCTTCCTCCGGCAGAGGCGGCGGAATTCCGGAAAGCCGTGGAGAACTATAAGAAAATCAAGGGGAGATAATGCGGCGGGCAGCGGTATTCCCGAAGGCTCTCCGCCCCTTACGGGCGTGAGGGTTGATGGCGCTATTGGGCCTGTGGCCCTCAGCGCCAAAGGTTCTGTCCGGGACCGGCTGACGCCTCCCGGACGGGTTCAGGGCCTTCGGCCCAGGGAGTTATATAGTACCACTGCGTTGGCGAGGTGGGTGCCTGCCGGCACCATTTTATAAAGCCGCCAAAGGCGGCATATATACTCATCGCCGCGGAGCGGCGATACCACCACCCTCTGAACCTTCTGAACCTTCTGAACCCTTTGAACCCTCTGAACCCGGGACCACGCAGTGGCCCCATGGGCGATACCACCACCCCCAGGCCGCAGCCCCATAAACCTTCTGCACTTTTGAATGCACCGCATTTTTTCTCAAATGAAACCATCAAAAAAGGAGACACCATGAGCCTTGCAGATAAAGAATACCTTGGCATTGTAAAGAACATACTGGAAAAGGGAAAGCTGGGGCAGAACCGTACCGGCATGCCGGCCTACAAGCTGCCCCACCAGATCATGCAGTTTGACCTGGAAAAGGAATTTCCCATCCTCACCACGAAATTCGTGGCATTTAAGACGGCGGTGAAGGAAATCCTCTGGATCTGGCAGAAGCAGTCCAACGACGTGCGTCTGCTGCAGCAGTGGAACTGCCATATCTGGGACGAATGGATGCGGGAAGACGGCACCATCGGCAAGGCCTACGGCTACCAGCTGGCCAAGTACCACCAGGTGGACACCCTTCTGGAAACGCTGAAGAAGGATCCCCAGAGCCGCCGCATGGTGGTGGATCTCTGGAATGCAGGGGATCTGCCGGACATGGCTCTTTATCCCTGCGCCTTCCTCACCATGTGGGATGTGTCCGATGAGGGCAGGCTGAACTGCATGCTGGTGCAGCGAAGCGGCGACATGGGATTGGGCGTCCCTTTCAACATGGCCCAGTACGCCGCCCTCATCCATATGATTGCCCAGGTAAGCGGCCTTCGTCCCGGCCTCTTCACCCATGTCATCAATAATGCCCATATTTATGAAAACCATGCGGAGGCGCTGCAGATGCAGCTGCAGCGGCTGCCTGAGGCCTATGAAGCGCCGAAGCTGGTGCTGAATCCGGGAATTCACGATTTCTATGATTTCCAGCCGGAAGACATTGTGCTGGAAAATTACAAACATCATGATAAGATTGCCATGGAGGTGTCCGTATGAGCCTTTCTATCATTGTGGCCCGGGCGTCCAACGGGGTCATTGGAAATGAAAACCGCCTCATCTGGCATCTGTCCGACGATTTGAAAAGGTTCAAAGCCCTCACCATGGGCCATCCCATCATCATGGGACGGAAAACCTTTGAAAGCCTGCCGAAGGTGCTGCCCGGAAGGACTCATTATGTGCTTACAGGAAACAGGCAGTACAAAGCGCCGGAGGGGGTGCTCCTTTTCCACACGGTGGAAGACCTGCTGGCCGCTCTGCCGGAGGGGGAGAACTTTGTCATCGGCGGCGAGCATATGTACAGGGAAATGCTGCCCCATGCAGACACCCTCTATATTACGGAAGTCATGAAAGACTATGAGGGAGACGCCTTCTTCCCGCCCTTTGACGAAAAAGAGTGGCAGCTCACGGAAAAAACGGCGGGAGAAGGGGACATTCCCCATGACTTCTGCACCTACAAAAGAAAGTAAGGAAGGGATACTATGAAAATTGCAGTACGCTATTACAGCCGCGGCGGCGCCACGGAAAAGGTGTCAAAGGCCATTGCCCGGGAAGCGGGAGAACGGGCGGAAACCACGGACAGGGGACTGGATAAAAAGGTGGATCTCCTTTTTATCGGAAGCGGCATTTACAAAGGCCACATTGACAGCCATGTGAAAGAATTCGTGGAAAGCCTGGATGCGTCTAAGGTGGGAAAGGCTGTCTTCTTCAGTACCGCCATGCTGGGCGGCGGGAAGAGCGATGAGGAAATAGGAAAGCTCCTTTCGGAAAAGGGGATTCCCATGGACACCCGAACCTTCCACTGCCATGGCAAGTTCCTCTTCTTCCACAGAGGCCATCCGGATAAAAAGGATCTGCTGGACGCGGAAATCTTTGCACGGAAAATCATCAGGAAATAAAAATGAAGCAGCGCTTTGGGGGCGCTGCTTTTTTGATGCCCTGCCAAGGGGTAGAATCATGGGCCGGGTGACAGGATGCGCTTTTGACGGTCACATAAGGGTACCGGTTGAAATCTTCGGTAATTTCAAGGATATTTTGAGGAATTTATATTTCAAAGTGTCCGAAAAGATAATTTTAAATATCGAATTTATTAGATTAAATGATTCAAATTTGAAAGTTAATAAGAATTATAATTAATAAAATCCTAATTCGAGAATACATGCTTAAATATTTAAATACGGGATACCATATAAAAAATATTTGGTATTATTGACTAATAAGGCATGGCAGGCTTATGATAGGGCCGTAGTAACGAGAGCAGTTATCAGTTATATAGAAAGGGGAAGAGGATATGATGCCTCTTATTTTTGCAAAGGAGGGGGACACCGTCACCATCCGGCGCATTGCCGGACGGGACGATGTGCGCCAGCACCTGGCGGAACTGGGTTTTGTGGTGGATTCGCCGGTGCTTATTGTGAGTCATATGGCCGGAAACCTCATCGTCCAGGTGAAGGGAAGCCGGGTGGCCCTGGATAAATCCATGGCCCGGAAGATATTTTACTGAGAGAAGGAAATCTGAGATGAAAACATTGAAGGAAGTGCCCGTAGGAGGGCAGGTGACAGTGAAGAGGATTCATGGAGAAGGACCTCTTCGCCGCCGCATTATGGATATGGGAATTACCAAAGGCACCGAAGTGTACGTGCGTAAGGTGGCTCCTTTGGGAGATCCGGTGGAGCTCACTGTCCGGGGTTATGAACTGTCTATCCGCAAAAATGAAGCGGAAGCCATTGAAGTGGAGTAAGGGGGAAATCGTATATGTCAATCAGAATTGCCCTGGCGGGCAACCCGAACTGCGGGAAAACGACTTTATTTAACGAACTCACCGGCAGCTCCCAGTACGTAGGTAACTGGCCCGGCGTGACGGTGGAAAAGAAGGACGGCCTCCTTAAAAAGCATAAGAATGTCATTATCCAGGATCTGCCGGGAATTTATTCCCTTTCCCCCTACACCATGGAAGAAAAGGTGGCCCGGAATTACCTGGTGAATGAACAGCCCGACGTGATTTTAAATATCATCGACGGCACGAATCTGGAAAGAAATCTCTATCTGTCCACCCAGCTCATCGAAATCGGTCTCCCTGTGGTGATGGCAGTGAACATGATGGACCTGGTGAAAAAGAACGGGGATGTCATTGACGTCAGAAAAATGGGGGAAGCCCTGGGCTGCGAAGTGGTTGAAATTTCCGCCCTCCAGGGGAAGGGCTGCATGGAAGCGGCTGAAAGGGCAGTGGAAGCGGCCAGAGCGAAAAAGCGGGTCCACCTCCCCTCCGTCTTCACCGGCAGTGTGGAACGTGCCATTGCCCATATCGAAGAAACCATTGCGCCGAAGGTGGAGGACCGTTTCCTCCGCTGGTACGCCATCAAGGTCTTTGAACGGGACGAAGATGCCACAGCGGCCCTGCAGCTTGACCCGAAAACCGTGAGCCATCTGGAAGGGCACATTAAAGACTGCGAAGAGGAAATGGACGACGACTCCGAATCCATCATCATCAACCAGCGCTATTCCTATATTGCAAAGGTTATCGGCTCCGTGCTGAAGAGGAAGACCGCCGCCCATACCATGACCCTGTCTGACAAAATCGACCGTGTGGTGACCAACCGCATTCTGGCCCTGCCTATTTTCTTCCTCATTATGACGGCGGTTTACTTCATTTCCTGCTCCCTCATCGGCGGACCGGTGACGGACTGGGTGAATGATGATTTCTTCGGCGGCATCGTTTCCGACGCCGCATCGGATATGCTAACGGCCATCGAAGCGTCGGACTGGCTGGAAAGCCTGGTGGTGGACGGCATCATCGGTGGCGTAGGCACGGTGCTTGGTTTCGTGCCCCAGATTCTTGCCATTTTCTTCTTCCTCTCCCTGTTGGAAGACTCGGGCTACATGGCCCGGGTGGCCTTCATTATGGACAGGATTTTCAGGAAATTCGGACTTTCCGGAAAATCCTTCATCCCCATCCTGGTGGGCAGCGGCTGCGGCGTGCCGGCAGTCATGGCGGCAAGAACCATTGAGGACCAGCGGGACCGCCGCATGACCATCATGCTCTGCACCTTCATCCCCTGCTCCGCCAAGGCGGTCATTATTGCCATGATTACCTCCACCTTCTTCCCGGACTCCGTCCTCATGGCGCCGTCCATGTACTTCCTGGGCATTGCGGTCATCGTCCTTTCCGGCATTGCGCTGAAAAAGACCTCCGCCTTTGCCGGAGAACCGGCTCCCTTCGTCATGGAACTTCCGGCGTACCATATGCCTTCCATGAAGGGCGTGCTCATCCACATGTGGGAAAGGGCGAAAGGTTTCATTATCAAAGCCGGCACCATCATCTTTGCGGTCTGCGTCATCATCTGGTTCTTCTCCTCCTTCAACATCACCATGGACATGGTGGATGATATGGAAGAATCCATGCTGGCAGGCTTCGGACACATGATTTCCTGGATTTTCGCACCTCTTGGACTGGGTGACTGGAAAGGCGCCGTGGCCGTCATCACGGCGGAAATGGCGAAAGAAAGTGCCATCGGCACCCTGGCCGTACTAAACGGCGTAGCCAAGGAAGCGGAAGATGAAGTGGTCATGGCCGGAATTTCCGGTATGTTCACCCCCATTGCCGCCTTCTCCTACATGATTCTGAACCTCTTCGACCCGCCTTGCATTGTGGCCATGGCCACCATTGCCAGGGAAATGGGAGACAGGAAATGGGCAGCCCTGGCCATCGGCTTCCAGGTCATCCTGGGCTATTCCCTGGCCTTCATCGCCTACAACCTGGGCGGCTGGCTCTTCTACGGCTTTGACTTCGGCATCTATCAGATCCTCTCCATTGCCCTTAGCCTGGCAGGCCTCTACTTCATCTTTAGACCGGCACCGAAGGCGGAAGAAGAAAGAGCAGAAGGCGCCGGAGCCAAAGTGTGAATTCAAAACAAGGGAAGCGCTGATTAAATCATTGTTTGCTTTTATTTTTGAATTTTTATGCAATGCGAGGA
>DCJJ01000054.1:14843-15311 GCA_002320515.1 Dialister sp. UBA1703
ATGAATTAATCAGTGCTTCCCAAGGGAAACGGTACTACAATTTGCGCCTCCAGGACGCCACCACAACCCTCAGCCCCGAAGGGGCTGTCAAACCTGAGAAACCTAAGAACCTTCAGAACCCTCACGCCGAAAGGCCTGTCATATAGAAAGGAAGGATATCCATGAGCATCGGCACCTATGCCCTGCTGGCCATCATTGCCATTCTCTTCGTCCTTGCCTGTCGTCATATTTTCCGTGTCACCCTGGGCGGCGGCAGCTGCTGCGGCGGGGGCGGAGAATGCCCTGCCTGCCGGGAACGGAAGATGAAGCTTCACGGCGGCTTGAAAAGGGAATAAAAGATGTAAATGATGGGCTCCCCCTGTGAGAGACAGTAAGAAATCAGACTGTCATCACAGGGGGAGCTTTTGTATACATAAATTTTCATAGAAATTGACCAAATGACAGTCTGCTTCCTGCCTCTACGTCATT
>DCJJ01000054.1:15417-18001 GCA_002320515.1 Dialister sp. UBA1703
AGTCGACGCGAATAGCGAGCTATTTAAGGAGACTGATGACGAAGCATTGGATAAAAATTCATATGAAATTCGATTCTGCGAATTAATCAGTACTTCCCTAGCCTGCCCAATAAGAGGCTTTCCTATTGTCGGCTGACCGGCTGCGGTCGAAATGACAGTGAGGTGGAGTGGCAGCGGTGTCATTTCTGTATTTTTTCACAGCCCCCTTTATGTTGGAAACAGGACACGGGGCTCTATTTTCGGATTCTATTTCAAAAGATTCATAAACACCATGAGGATGGAGGCGTTCAGGAAATCCACCACGAAGGCGCCGATTAAAGGAATGACGAAGTAGGCGGTGTGGGCGGGGCCGAAGCGTTCGCACATGGCGTTCATATTGGCAATGGCGTTCGGCGTGGCGCCCATGCCGAAGCCGCAGGTGCCGGAAGCCATGACGGCGGCTTCGTAGTTTCCTCCCATGACCCGGAAGATGACGAAGTAGGCAAAGAGGGCAATCACTGCAGTCTGGATGAGGAGGGTCACCATGAGGGGCACCGCCAGATCCGCCAGCTGCCAGAGCTTCAAACTCATAAGGGCGCAGGAGAGGAAGATATTGAGGCACATGCCGCCCAGCACTTCACTTTCCTTCTGGTAAATACCGTAAAGGCCGGTGCCTTCGGCAATATTGCGGATCACAGCGGCTACGATCATGGCGCCGATGTATCCGGGAAATACGAGGCCGATGTCGATAAAGAACTGGCTCACGTAGGTGCCAAGGCCCATGGCCAGGAGGAGATGGCCGAAGGCGTACATGAAATTGTCCATGTTGAGGTAGTTGGCCGCAGCGTCTTCATCTTCCTCCGTTTCCGGATGGGGCCCCATTTTTCCACCGGGAAGGGAAGCGTCTATTTCCTTTCCCTCCGAAGAGGTGAGGCGGAAGCGGCGGATGAGGAGCTCACCGATAGGACCGCCGATGAAGGAGCCTGCCACCAGGCCGAAGGTGGCGGCGGCAAAGGCGATGGTGGTAGCGTCGGAAAGTCCCATGGATTCCAGCACGGGACCGAAGGAGCCGGAGGTGCCGTGGCCGCCTACCAGGGGAATGGATCCGTCCGCCAGTCCCATGAGCGGATTTTCACTGAAAACCTGGGCAAGGGAAATGCCGATGAGGTTCTGGATGACGATGAGAATGCCCACCAGCACTGCCATCTTGATGACAAGAAGGCCCCCCTTCTTGATGAGGCTTACGCTGGCCATGTAGCCGATACTGGTGAAGAAAAGCATCATGCACCAGTTCTGCATCACCGTGTCCTGGGTATAAGTCCAGATGCCTTGGGTGTAGAGAATGCAGTTCAGGATAGAGAAAATTGTACCGCCGATGACAGGCGCCGGAATGCAGTATTTCCGAAGCAGCTTGATTTTCGTCTTCAAAAAGCCGCCAAGAAAGAAGACAGCCACCGCCGCCGCCAGAGTCTGGTACATATTCAAATTGATTTCCATAATAAGTCCCCCATTGTTATATTTTCAGGAAATAAACAGACTGATTGCAATGTGCACAATAGCAAGTATAAATGAAAGTCATAAGAGATTCAAAAAAATATAGAAGAAATGCATAATATATAGCCCTTTCATAAGTGTTTGCTTTATGGGTGTACTATGACGGTCTGCATAAACCATGTATAATAGAGCCATACAATGAATAGTAAAGGAGTATGCCATGTTTGATTTTCTTGATATAGGCACCCTGATTTACCGTGTGCCCGCCCTTCTCATCGCCCTTTCCTTCCATGAATACGCCCATGCGGCGGTGTCCGATGCCCTGGGGGATCCTACGCCCTCTCTGGACGGGCGGCTTACCATCAATCCCATGGCCCATCTGGATGTGCTGGGGACTATCCTTCTGGTGCTCTGCGGCTTCGGCTGGGCCAAACCGGTGATGATTAATCCGAGATACTACAAGGATTACAAAAGCGGCGTTTTGAAGGTGTCCTTTGCAGGGCCGGGTATGAATCTTTTTCTTGGATTCCTGTCCATCCTTCTTTCCGCCATCCTGCTCCGGCTTGGCATGCTCAGCCGGGAAAGCGCCCTCTTCCTGAACTGGATTATGATGTACAATGTGTGGTTTGCCTTCTTCAACCTTATCCCCGTACCGCCGCTGGACGGCTCTAAAATCCTCTCCATGTTCCTGCCGGGAGAGATGTCCTTCAAATACGAAAATTTCAACGCCCGCTACGGTTTCGTCCTCCTTATGGTGGTAGTCTTCAGCGGCCTCATCAACCGCATCATCAATCCCCTGGCCAATCTTTTCATCTCCCTCTGCACCTATGTGGTGTACCTGGTGTTTTAACTAGTGGGCTGGTGGGCTGGTGACGCGCCCTTTGGGCGCGAAGGGGCGCCGCTCACGGGGCGGAGAAACGACTGTCCGCTGTTCTCAATCAGGGTATATGAAACGATGGACAGCATCCATAGTCCCACCGCTCATCGGGGGGAAGGTGGTGCCGTAAGGCACCAAAAGGGGAGCCGCCGGAGGCGGCTGATCGCCCTCCATTGCCTCTATGGTATCCCACATTTTTCGCCGACTGGTATTTAAGGAAGCACTGATTAATTC
>DCJJ01000053.1:0-337 GCA_002320515.1 Dialister sp. UBA1703
AGACTCTATGAATGAATCAGTGCTTCCCTTGGGGGCCCCGGTTCAAAAGGTTTGGTGCCTACTGGGGACGAAGGGTCCTTAAGTTGGATAGGCGCTTCGTGTCTGAGGGTTGTGGTGGCGGCTGCGCCGCAAGTTTTATAAAAAAGGGGCGCGGTTGACGCCGCGGGTTGTGTAGAAGGGTTGTGGAAAAAGGTTCTTAAGATGGACCGGCCTGCGGCCAGAGGATTCTTAAGTTTGACGGCCTTTCAGGCCGAGGGTTGCGGATTGCCGCTCTGCGGTGCGCAGCGAACACATTTTGCACTATGCGAACTGGATTTGTAAGGGAGCATCAGCGACC
>DCJJ01000053.1:351-4478 GCA_002320515.1 Dialister sp. UBA1703
TGACAGCAGAGGATGAAGGAGCGCTAGCGACGCGCAAAATGTAGTGAGTCGTTTCCCCTTTAGGGGCAATGATTATAAAGTCAGCGTTACGGTTTTGATTTTTGTGTCACCGGTGGTGCATGACGAAGTGCTTATTTCCCCGCCGGCCACTCGTCATCCTGAGCGAAGCGAAGGATCTTGGTACATGCCGGTATGGGGTTACATGTAAGTCAATGCCGGTGGCGGGAAGTCTGCCGTCTGACTGTCTGACGGTCTGCCGTCTTCTTGCTTTCGGGGATACCGGTACACCGCCGGCGGTAAGCGGACGGGGGACTTTCATCGGGCTGCATGAAAAAATCCCTGCCGGCGCAGGGATTGGAAATTATCAGAAGGTGAACTGCATGCCGATTTCAAAGTTACGGCCGGGAGCGGAGTACCATGTCCCGTAGGGGTCGGAAGAGGTGCCTACATCGGTATAGAACTGGTCGAAAATGTTATTCACCCTGGCGAAAAGGGTGGCGTTTTTGGTGAAATGATAGTTGGCCGCCATGTCCCATACCCAGTAGCTGCTATAGTTCCGCATTTCAGGGTGTTTTTTGCTGCCATAGCGGTTCATGACACCTCTGCCGTCAAGGGATGCATTAAATTTGTCTGCTTTGTAGGACACATTCACATGCAGCGTGCTTTCCGGAAGGGCTCCGTTATTATTGATATTTTCTCCGGCTTTGGCCTGCATATGGAGATAGGAATAGCCAAGGGAGGCGTTCCAGTGCCGGCTGAATTCCTTGTTCAGGCTCAGGCTGAAGCCATTGGCATTGGTTTTTCCTGAATTTCTATAGCGGCTGGTCGTATAGTCATAATCAATTAAGTTCTTCGCATGGGTATGGAATACGTTGAAAGTGCCGTCAAGGGAATCGGTAAACCGGTGATTCACGCCGAATTCAACGGTATTTCCTTCCTCC
This sequence comes from Dialister sp. UBA1703, assembly GCA_002320515.1. Classification (GTDB taxonomy): domain Bacteria; phylum Bacillota; class Negativicutes; order Veillonellales; family Dialisteraceae; genus Dialister. The sequence continues at coordinate 1,293 of DCJJ01000053.1, forward strand.
GGATCCAGGTCTTTATTGCCATATGAAGAATAAAGGTGAAGGAGGCTGGGGGCTGCGAAGAAGGATTTATAGTTGATGTAGTAATTGGTCTTTTCATTCTGCTTATAGCCTACTGAGAGACTGGGGGATGTGTGGGTGCCGAATTCGGAATGATGGTCTATCCGGATGCCCGGGGTCACATTCCATCTGTCAGTGAGGTCGATCTTATCCTGCAGATAGAAGGCGGTATTGGTAATGCTGGTGCCTTCCACATCAGGAGTCCCTTTATAATAGGGGATTTCATCCTTGTACCAGTCAAATCCGCCGGTTATAGTCTGCCGGTCCATGGTATAGGTCAGCTGGTCGGAAATTCCGGTGGTTCTCATCTTCATATCACAGATATCCCAGAGGGCTGAAGCGGTATAGTTATCATTGATATGGGTATTGTTTCTGTAGATAGAAAACTGGCTGGTGAGGCGGTCATTCAGTTTCGCCTTATACTGCAGGCTCACAGAATCATTGTCCTTTTTGCCTCTGGCCCGGGCTGTATCGTTGGTTCCGGAATTCGGGCGGATATAATCGGATGTATACTTCTCATAGTTGAATACCACATCGGAGTCATTACCCAGGTCATAGCCCAGTTTTACGTTGTAGTGCTCTGCATTGAGGTGGTTGATCACCCTCCGGCCCCAGCCGTCCTTGTATTTCCCCTGCAGTTCCTTGCCTGCATCTACGTTCCAGAAAACATTTTCTTCCCGGCCTTCGTTATGAAGAGAGTATTTTTCCCTGCTTTCATTGCCGAAAGAGGTGCGGAGGGTGGTGCGAACCCCGTCGTTTTTAGCTTTTTTGGTAATGATATTGATTACGCCGCCCTGGGCATCGGAGCCGTAAAGGGTGGAGGCAGAGCCTTTCAGTACTTCGATATGGTCAATGGAGTCCATATTGACCATATCGCCTATGTCAGCAGTGGACAGGGAGTTGCCATTGGTATTTCTTCTCATGCCGTCTACCAGAACCACTACATTTTTAGAGCCGTTGATATAAATCTGGTTACTCATGCCCACCTGGCTGCTGGCGCCCTGGTTGGAAATAGTGACTCCCGGCACATGACGGATGGCCTCACTCACATCGTCATAGTGCTTCTCTTCGATTTCCTTCGCCGTCACCACGGACACATCGGCGTTGGAGTCGATTTTCTTTTCCGGCACTCGGCTAGCGGTAACCACTACGCCTTCCAGGGTATACACCGGCATATCGGATGCTTCCACGCAAAAAGCGCCGCCGGAAAGTGATAAAACTGCCAGTGACGCTGCCATAATTTTCCTGTTCATAAAAGTTCCTCCCTTGCTGCCCCAATCAGGGTATATGAAACCATGCCGCCCGCAGGGAAGCAGTATACATCGTACCCCTTATCCTGCAAGGCGGAAAACCGGTTCCATAAGGCAGTTCTTCTGACTCAGCTTCCTCAGAGATTTCGTCTTCCCAGTTTCCCAGTGACATCATGAAATTCCCCTGGAAAGGGCCGATTCAATCATTGCCTGCTTTCCGAAGCTTCACAGCGGCGGGACCGTGGCGGAATCGGGTCTCCCCTCACCGCGCTTCCCTTTTCATCTCCTCCGGGAATCTCCCGGATTCAAACCATTACGGAATTCTTAATAAACTTACCTCTTTATTATACATGAATTTCAGATTCTGTAAACTGTTTTCTAATAATTCAAATGGATACATTCATGTATGCTATAATGAAATGGATTTCAAGGGAGGTTTTCGATGAAATATACAAAGTGCTTTTCTTTACTTTTGAGCAGCCTCATGCTCCTTTCCTTCTCCGGCTGCGGCATGAAGCAGATGGCATCCTCCGGCGAAGGGGGCGGCTATACCGTTACCGACGCCACCGGGAAGGCCGTTGTTATTCCCGCCAAACCGAAGCGCATTCTGGGAAACTCCGCTTCCATCGACACCATGCTCCTTTCCGTGGTGACGCCGGACAAACTGATGGCCGCCACCGAAGCAGACCGGGACCCCAATATTTCCTATATTGCCAATGAAACGAAAGACATTCCCCTCACCGTCCCTCTTACTGGTCTTTCCATGGAAGTGGTGACGGAAGCAAAGCCGGACCTCATCGTGGCCTCCACCTATACCGACGGCAAAGAACTGGATCTCTACCGGAACCTGGGCATTCCGGTGGTGGTCATCGACGGCCCCCGGTCCATTGACCAGGTGAAGGATGATGTGCGCATCATTGCTACAGCAGTGGACGAAAAAGAACGGGGAAACCAGGTGATTTCCCAGATGGACAAGACCCTTTCGGAAATCCAAAGCCGCCTTTCCAAAGAAACAGGAAAGAAACCGGTGGTATACCTGGTGTCCCAGATGACCCGCTACGGCGGACCGGGCTCCATGTTCAACGAACTTCTCACCCGCGCCCGCATTGACAACGCCATCGCCCTGGCCGGCGGCGTGAACGGGCAGGCCACCTCGCCGGAACTTATCATCAGGACAGACCCGGATATGCTCTTCGTATCCACCGACCGCGCCTCCGACACCACCGGCGCCGCCAAATACAGAGATGATTTCCTCTCCAATCCCGCCATCGCTTCCATGCGGGCCGCCAAACACATTGTACCGGTGGAAGACCGGTACATTTACTCCGCCTCCCAGAACTGCGTATGGGCCATCAAAGGCCTGGCCAACGCCGCCTACGGCCCCCTCTTCGATATGAGCGGAGAGGGACAGATTCGGGGGTATTAAGAAAAGGGTTCAACGGATGGACCGGCCCGCTGGGGCCGGAGGGGCCTCAGGTTTGACGGCGCCTGTGGCGCCGAGGGTGGTGGATTGCCGCTGGCGCGGCAATAAGTATATAGTCAGCGTTACGGGACTTGCATTTGTGCCACTATGGCTCCCCGTCATTTCGAGCGATGGGAAGCGCCGGTATGAATCATTGCTCCATGGAGCTAGTGAAAGGGAGTCGAGAAATCTCCCACAAGAAGGCTGCCTATCGGCCGTCACGACCGCATAGAGTATCATACAGGCTTGTCGCCTCGTCCACCCCTTCGCCACTTCGTGGCCCTCTTCCTCTAAAGGGGACGCAAGATGTTACGGACTGGCTTTTGTGTCATCATTGCTCCCCCGTCATTTCGAGCGGTGGTACGCGCCGGTATGAATCATTGCTTCATGGAGCTAAGGAAGCACTGATTCATTCAT
>DCJJ01000053.1:4524-10419 GCA_002320515.1 Dialister sp. UBA1703
GCATTGCATAAAAATTCAAGAATAAAAGCAGACAGTGATTTAATCAGCGCTTCCTTAAGGAAGCGTTACGGTTTTGATTTTTGTGTCACCGGTGGTGCATGACGAAGTGCTTATTTTCCAGCCGACCACTTGTCATCCTGAGCGAAGCGAAGAATCTTGGTACATGCCGTATGGGGTTACATGTAAGTCAATGCCGGTGGCGGGAAGTCTGACGTCTGATGGTCTGATGTCTGACCGTCTGAGGTCTTCTTGCTTTCGGGAATACCGGTAAGCTGTCAGCGGTAAGCGGATAGCTGACAGCTGCTTCATTCAATGAAAAAGGCCCGTGAAAAAATCTGTTTTTCACGGGCTTTTTTCGTGGTTATATGCTCTTCCCCAGCAGTGCGAGAATGGCTCCGCTGGCGCCGATGCGGGAGGCACCGGCATTCAGGAAGTCTTCCATTTCCTTTCTGCTGTGGATGCCGCCGGCGGCTTTGATTTTCACGTTTTCCCCCACATATTTTTTAAAGAGTTTCACATCTTCCAAAGCGGCGCCGGCACTGCCAAAGCCGGTGGAGGTTTTGATATAGTCCGCTCCCCCTTCGGTGACTGCGCGGCAGGCGGCTATTTTTTCTTCTTCCGTGAGATAGCAGGTTTCCACGATGACCTTCAGGATATGGCTCCCCGCGGCTTTCTTCAGCGCTGCGATTTCATGGGTTACGTAGGACAGATTCCCCTCCTTCAGGGCGCCGATGTGGATGACCATGTCGATTTCATCGGCGCCGTCCCTGATGGCCGCTTCCGTCTCCGCCGCCTTGGCTTCTGTGGAACAGTTTCCCAAAGGAAATCCCACCACCGTGCAGATGGTCAAATGCGGAAACTCCTGCCGGATTTTCTTTACAAAGGAAGAGGGCACGCACACCGACGCCATGTGGTACCTTTCCGCTTCTTCGCATAATTTCCGAATATCCTGCCAGGTGGCGAAAGCTTTCAGCAGGGTGTGGTCTACATGGGCAAAGATGAAATCGTTGGTCATGGAAATGCTCCTTTCAGGAAAATATGTTTCTTCCTGCATTATAGCAGAAAAAGGCAGGGGATTCCTGCCTTTCCGGTTTCACAAGGACACATCACGCTTCCCTGTAAGTTTATAGAAGAGAAGCAGGGAAATGATGGAGGTCACTGTAAGGATGGTGGCATAGGCGGAAGCATTGCCGTAATTGCCGCGGATAACTTCCGTGTAAATGGATACGGTGAGGGTCTGGGTGGAGTTGGTGTAGAGAATGATGGACGATGACAGTTCGCTGATAATGGTGACCCAGCTCATAATGGCGCCGGAGAGGACGCCGGGAGCCATCATGGGGATGGTGATTTTCCGGAAGGTGGTCATTTCGGAGGCGCCCAAAGAGATGGCCGCTTCTTCAATGGAGGGGCTGATATTCCCAAGCACCGCCGTGGAAGACCGCACTGTATAGGGCATGCGGCGGATGGCGAAGGAAATAATCATAATCAGCATGGTGCCGGTTAAAATCAAGGGCGATTTGTTGAAGGCGAAAACGAAGGAAATACCAAGGACAGAGCCGGGGATAATGAAGGGGAACATGGTAATCACATCCAGGGCACTGTTCAGCGGATTCTTCTTCCGCACCGACAGATAGGCAATGAGCACGCCCAGCACAAGGACGATGCAGATGGCACAGAGGCCCAGGAAATAGGTGTGCCAGATGACATCACTGTCTTTGGCAAAGAGGGTGGCCTCATAGCTCTGCAGAGCAAAGCCGCCGGTAAACACCTGCCCTCCATTGGATGCCAGGAAGGAGGTGTAAATGACCACCGCCTGCGGCAGCACTGCCAGTCCCACTACCAGATAAATAACCGCATGGGCCAGAAGGTTCTTCATGCCCTTTGCCTTTTCCGCCGCCATGGGCTTCAGTGCATTCATGGCGTAGGTATTCCGGTTGGCCAGAAAGCGCTGTACAAAGAACATGACAATAGTAAGACCGATGACGATGCAGCAGATGGCTGCCGCGAATCCGTCATCGCCGCCTACCTCTCCCATGAACTGGTTGTAAATGAGCACCGGCAGCGTCTTATAGCCTTCACCGATAAGCATGGGCGTACCGAAGTCAGCAAACACCCGCATGAAAACAAGCATGGAGCTGGCCAGAAGCGTAGGCATGACCAGAGGGATGATAATCCGGCGAATCCGGCCTGCTTTGCCGCAGCCCAGGCTTTCCGCCGCCTCGTTCAATGAATTGTCCAGACTTTTCAATGCTCCCGATACATAGATGAACACCAGCGGGAAAGACTGAAGCGTGAAAACAAGGACGATGCCTGCAAAGCCATACACCCCGCCGAAATGGGTTCCCAGGAGATGATTCAGGAACTGGGTCACCACACCGTTTCTTCCCAGAAGCTGTATCCAGGCATAGGCGCCGATAAAGGGCGGTGAGAGATAGGCAATGACGATGAGTATATTAAGGAAACTGCTGCCCCTGATTTTCAGCCGTCCCATGAGGTAGGCCAGGGGGAGCCCCAGTGCCGCGGCCAGGGCCGTGGAAACCACTGTCACCTTCAGGGAGTTAATCATGGTGCCCCAGTAAAACTTCTTGGCAAAGAAATGGGCAAAATACTGGAGAGAAAAGGCGCCGGTATCGCCGGAAATGACACTCTTGTAAAGGATAAGGAAAAGAGGATAGAGAATGAAAAGAGCGAAGAATGCAAAAATCATGACACTGAACAGGTCCCAAAGGGTCAGTTTCTTCTTCATGACATTTCACCTTCAATCAGCGACGTGCCCGACGTCTTATGGAACACATTGATGAACCGGGGCTTCACCGTCAGCGTCACAGCGCTGCCGTCGGGGATGATATCATGGTCTTCCCTGGTTTCCAGCACCTCGATTCCTTTTCCGTTCTCCAGATGGATGAAATAGTGGGTGGTGAGTCCCAGGAAGATGGAGGACATGATTTCCCCGCGGATGCCTTCTTTACCACCCACATGGATATCAAATTCCTCTGGCCGCACAGAAATGATAACCGGCTCTTTATCTTCCGTATCTTTCGACAGATTTTCCATTTCCACTTCATAGGAAGTGCCGTCGAAGGACACCCTGCGGGATTTTCCGCTGCCATGAACTGCCCCGTCAAGGAGATTGGAGAGTCCGATAAAGGTAGAAACGAATACATTGGCCGGACGCTTGTAAATATCAGCGGGCTTTCCAATCTGCTGGATAATGCCGCCGTTCATGACGGCTATGCGGTCCGACACCGCCAGCGCCTCCTCCTGGTCATGGGTCACATACACCGTGGTAATGTCCACCTTCTTCTGTATCTGCTTGATGGCGCTCCTCATTTCAATGCGGAGCTTGGCATCCAGATTGGACAGCGGCTCATCCATCAAAAGCACCTCCGGCCTGATGACGATAGCCCGGGCCAGGGCCACCCGCTGCTGCTGTCCGCCGGAGAGAGCCACCGGCATGCGGTCCTTCAGATGGTCGATTTTCACCACCTTCAGCATATGGTCCACCCGTTCCTCGATTTCCTTTTCCGGCACCTTCCGCATGCGGAGGCCGAAGGCCACATTATCCTTCACCGACATATGGGGGAATATGGCATAGTTCTGGAAAACCATGCCCATATTCCTCTTGTCCGGTGACACATCGTTAATCACCCTCCCGCCTACGGATATGGTGCCTCCTTCAATGGAGTTGAAACCGATAATCATGCGGAGCAGCGTGGTCTTTCCGCAGCCCGACGGCCCCAGGAGGGTAAAGAATTCTCCCGGCCTCACCGACAGGGACAGCCCGTTAATCACCGTATTGCTGCCGTATTTCTTGACCACATGGTCAATATCAATGGATACACTCATAGATAGCTCCTTTATGAAAGAAAACAGGGCGCAGAGCCTGTCTGCACCCCATTTTCAGTCGATTTTTTAATTACTGACGTGAATTTTCCAGATGCTGGTTCCAAAGGGCCACAATTTCCTTCTTATGCTGTGCCACCCAGCCTTCATCATAATTCTTGAACAGATGAATCTGGTCCTGAGGCGTCATGTAATCAGCCAGCTTCACGCCCTTTCTGAGCGGCCGGACTGTCAGCGTCTTCCCTGCCTCCTCCTGGATTTTCTGGGAAAGCATGAAATCTACAAACTTCTTGGCGTTTTCCATGTGCTTGGCACCTTTGATGATTTCTACCGATTCTCCCGGGAAGATAGCCCCTTCCTTCGGGAACACCACCTTCACCGGTGCCCCGTTCTTCACATAGGTAGCTGCCGGATCCTCCCATGTAAGGCCTACGGTATATTCTCCATCGGCCGCCCCTTTATGCACGGCGCCGGAACTGTTCAGGAACTTGCCGTCCACGTTCTTGATGAAATTATCCACATAGGCCCAGGCCTCCGGAGACAGCGGGTCCCCGTCCTTTCCCTTGGCATAGAGCATGGCCATGAGGCTCTGGAATGCGGAAGAAGAGTTGGCCGGGTCGCCGAATGCAATCTTTCCTTTCAGCGCCGGATTCAGCAGGTCATCAAACCCCTCAATCTTCATATCCCCCGCCAGATTCGTGTTCACGATGAACACGGTGGGGTCTGCAAAGGCAGGCGTGAAATAGCCGGTCCTGTTCTTTGCGTTATCCAGCATATTGGCATCTTCCGGCGATACATATTTTTCAAAAAGGTCCTTCTGGGATTCCAGCATAGTCTGGTCTGCAGCCCAGAGCACATCCCCCTGGGGGTTGTCCTTTTCCGAAGCCACCCGCTTCACCAGCGGGCCCGTGCCTGCCACAATCATGTTCACCTTAATGCCCGTTTCCTTTTCAAAAGCAGGAATGACCAGATTATTCAGACTTTCACTGCGGGCCGTATAGACAGTGAGCACCTTGTCCCCTGCTGCCGCCTTGTCGTCCTTCTTACCGTCTCCGCCGCAGCCTGCAAAAACACCTGCTGCAATGGCCGCACATGCCAGTACGGCTGCCATCTTTTTCAAACCTTTCATTCTTTGTGCCTCCTTATGTCCGGAAACATGACAGATTCTCCATTTTTCACGTCAAAAAAGTGCACCCCAATCAGTACACCCTCTGTCCGGCTTTTGATTTCATTGTATCAACAGCATGATTAAATATCTAGATATCATAAGTATTCCGTATAGATTTCGTAAATTAGTATGCCAATTTGTAATATTTACGTAAATTCTATGCATTTATTGAAGTAATTTTCTTCATTTCCATGCAAAAACGGCATTCCTCTCACAAGAGAAATGCCGTTTCAAAAGAGCCGGGTGGTATCGCCCTTCGGGCGATGAGTATATAGCCGCCTTCGGCGGCCCGGAGTTCAGAGGGATCTCCCCCGTCTGATTGTCCCCCGCCTGTGGGGTGGCAAGCGAACACGAGTCACACCAGCAAACATATTTTGTAGGAGCAAAGCGACGCACAAAATATTGTGAGTCGGTGATAGTCGTGCTGTAGGGGAGCGCTAGCGACCTGAGAATCGTGTGAGACGCTTCCCATGGAGGAAGGTGGTGGCGCCAAAGGGGCCGCTGCGCGGTCCGGGTTCAGAAGGTTCAAAAGGTTCTAAGGGTTCAAAGGGTTCAAAGGGTTCTAAGGGTTGTGGTATCGCCCTATCGGGCGATGAGTATGAAGCCCCCGTTACGGGATGTCCCGCGGGCATAGTCATTCTGCCCCCCCAGGCGAGGAATCTTGGTAAAAATGATAAGTGAGGGAAAGACGGTAAATACCAGGAAAGGAACCGCGGCCTTTTGGGACCGGGCCGCAAAAATCCGGCAGCTGCTGTAAGGCAGTCTGCCGGATTTTTAATCCAAGGTTTCTAAGGAAGCGCTGATTAAATCGTTATCAGATTTCATTCTTGTGTTTTTATTCAATGCAAGGAATCAGTCGACGCGAATAGCGAGCTATTTAAGGA
>DCJJ01000053.1:10435-24309 GCA_002320515.1 Dialister sp. UBA1703
TATGAAATTCGATTCTGCGAATTAATCAGTGCTTCCCTAAGTCTCATTCCTTCCCCAGCAGGGCCGGAATGGCTCCGTTGGCGCCGATGCGGGAGGCACCGGCATTCAGGAAGTCTTCCATTTCCTTTCTGCTGTGGATGCCACCGGCGGCTTTGATTTTAACCTTTGGTCCCACGTATTTCTTAAAGAGCTTGACATCGGAAAGGGAGGCGCCGGCGCTGCCGAAGCCGGTGGAGGTTTTGATAAAGTCCCCTCCCCCTTCGGTGACGGCGCGGCAGGCGGCGATTTTCTCTTCTTCCGTAAGATAGCAGGTTTCCACGATGACCTTCAGGATATGGCTGCCGGCAGCTTCCTTCACCTGCCGGATTTCATCGGTCACATAGGAGAGATTTCCCTCCTTCAGGGCGCCAATATGGATGACCATGTCGATTTCATCGGCGCCGTCTGCTATGGCAGAGTCGGTCTCCGCGACTTTGGCCGCGGTGCTGCCGTTTCCCAGAGGAAATCCCACCACCGTGCAGATGGTAAGGGACGGGAAATGCTGCCGGATTTTTTTCACAAAGGACGAGGGAACGCATACAGATGCCATATGGTACTGCTCCGCTTCCTCGCAGAGTTTTCGGATGTCCTGCCAGGTGGCCGCCGCCTTCAGAAGGGTGTGGTCCACATGGGAAAAGATGAAATCATTGGTCATGGAAATACTCCTTTCCTGTCACTTCCTGCAGGAGGGGCCAGGGGATCAGCCCCGAAGGGGTTGGGCCCTTCCGTTCCCTTGCGGAAAAGAAGACAGATATAGACAAAAGCCAGGTACAGGGCCGCCACAAAAAGCAGAATCATCACTCCATAGAGCATGAACCGTCCCGGCCCTGCTGTCCAGAAAAGCGGATACATGCCGCCGAAGAAGGCCTTCACCGTTTCCGCCAGAAGATTTACCAGAAAGAGAATCACATTCAGGGCGCCGAACCCCCGGGCGCCGTTCCCCAAATCATGGAGCCGCCGGACAGCCAGGGACAGGAGCCCCAGCTGGAAGAGGGCATGGACGAGAGTGGTCATGAGGATGGGAACCAGCACCTTCCCGGAAATCAGGACGGCCAGAGCCAGAATCCCCATTTCCACAAGACTTCCGATAATAGAAAGCAGAATCCCCCGAAGGATATAGGGCTTCCTGTTCAGCCTGCCCCGGAAGGAAAAGTACTTCCTCATCCATGGCTCTGTGAGCTTCGCCTCATACCAAGGCCCCCAGCTGTCCAGCTGCCTGTCGTACCACCGGCTTATTTTTTCCAGTTTGTCATCGCACCATGCTGTCATAGAGCACCTCCTCTTTTCTGCATTATATCAAAAAAAAGCAGACCGGGGCCTGCCTTTTTGCGTACAGAAGTTACTTATGTATGCCCTGCCCGTAGTAAGCTCCGGGGCCATGCTTTCTGTGGTAATGTTTGTCCAGCAGCTCTTTGTCCATATGGGCCTTGGGGTTCAGCATCCTTGTTTTCAGTGCCATTTCCGCCACCGTCTCAAGAACCACGGCATGGTACACTGCCTCTTCCGGGCCGGTTCCCCAGGTAAAGGGGCCGTGATTTCTGACGAGAACTGCCGGCATGTCCAGGGGGGAAAGATTTCTTTCCCTGAAAGTTTCCGCAATGACCTTTCCTGTGTTCCACTCATAGGCATCCCGGATTTCTTCTTCCGTAAGGCTCCTTGTGCAGGGGATGGCGCCATAGAAATAGTCGGCATGGGTGGTTCCCAGAGGGGGAATGTCTTCTCCTGCCTGGGCAAATACGGCGGCATGAAGGGAATGGGTGTGAACAATGCCCGAAATTTCAGGGAATGCGTGATACAGGCAGAGGTGGGTCGGAAGGTCGGACGAGGGCCGAAGCTTTCCCTCAACCACCTGGCCCTCCCAGTTCACCACCACCATGTCGTCGGGGGTCATGGATTTATAGGGTACGCCGGAAGGTTTGATGACTACCAGTTTTCGCTTCCGATCCAGGGCGCTTACATTTCCCCAGGTGTAAATCACCACGCCCCGGGCCGGAAGCTCCAGATTGGCTTTGCACACCTGCTCCTTTAATGATTCAAGCATAGGTTTCCTTTCCAGGGAATGCCGATCTTGTGACGGCATCGGCACTTCCTTAAAAAGGGCCTTTCCATGGAGAAGGCCCTTTTCTTATTTTTCAATCACCCAGGCCTTTTCTGCAGGGAAGTTCACATACACGTCGCCGCGGAAAATGGTTTTGCCGGGATCAAATACATCTACAATCCATTCCTTGTCCAGTCCGTCTCTGAGGAAATAGCGCACTTTTTCTCCCAGGAACATGGTATTGGTGATCGCTGCTTTCAGATTCACCTTTCCCTCTGCCGGATCCTTGGAGAGGCCCGCACTTTCCGGGCGGACGGACGCCACATAGTCCGTTCCCTCTTTGACCGGGTTGGAGGACAGGAAGGATACGCCTCCATAGGTCACGCGGTTTCCGCTTTCCGCTTTCAGGGAAATCAGATTGGTGGTGCCGATGAAATCGGCGACAAAAGCGGTTTTAGGTTCGAAATAGATTTCCTGGGGCGTGCCTACCTGATGCACAATGCCGTCTTTCAATACTACGATGGCATCGGACATGGACAACGCTTCTGACTGGTCATGGGTGACATAAATGGTGGAAAGTCCCATCTGCTGCTGGATCTGCCGGAGTTCTACTCTTACATTTTCACGGAGTTTGGCGTCCAGGTTGGACAGCGGTTCATCCAACAGAAGTACTTCAGGATTCATGACGAGGGCTCTGGCCACGGCCACACGCTGCTGCTGTCCGCCGGACATCTGGTTGGGGAAACGTTTTTCCATGCCTTCCAGTTGCATGAGGGACAGGGCCTGCTTTACTCTCTTCTCGATTTCATCCTTCGGCTTTTTCTTGACCCGAAGGCCGTAGGATACATTGTCAAATACATTCATATGGGGGAAAAGCGCGTATTCCTGGAAAACCATGGCGGTATTCCGGTTATAGGGCGGCACTTTTTCAATATTTTTCCCATTGAGGAGAATTTCCCCTTCATCCGGCTCATAGAAACCGGCAATCATGCGGAGCAGTGTGGTTTTTCCGCAGCCGGAAGGCCCCAGGAAGGTAATGAAATGGCCTTTTTCAAAGTTCAGATTCACATTTTTAATGACGTGATTCTTCCCAAAGTATTTATTAATGTTTTTCAGCTGTAATACGTAGTCTGACATAATTGTCTCCCGCCTTCATCAAAGATCAAATATATTAATCTTATCTCTCAGTATGAGTTTCACGATACCAAAGGTAAGATAAATCACAAGCATAATGCCCACAGCTGTCGCACTGGCTGTCGGCAGGAATCCCTGGTTGGCCAGACTCATGATATTGATGGATGCCAGGTTCCATTCCGGCGATACCAGGAAGATAACGGTGGACAATGTGTTCATTGACCGCATAAATGCATAGACAAAGCTGACGGACAGGGAGTTTTTCAGCATGGGCAGTACGATTTTACAGAAAGTCTTCACGCTGCCGGCGCCCAGGTTGGTGGATGCCTGTTCCAGAGAGGCGTCAATCTGCTTCAATCCTGCCACCGCCTGCCGGTAGCCTACCGGCAGCTGACGAAGCGCCATGCCCAGGATGATGATGGCCAGTGTACCGGTCATTTCCAGGGGGCCGTCATTGAAGGCCAGAATCAGTGCCAGACCGATAAAGGTACCGGGAAGGGACACCGGAAGCATGGCCAGAAAATCCATGAGATTTCTGCCGGGGAATTTCTTTCTGATGGTGAGGAATGCCAGGGCAATGCCGAGGATGGTGGTAATTGCTGCAGTGGACATGGATGCCACCCAGGAGTTAACCATTACATTGGACTGGATGACCCCTTCCTTGAAATACTGCAGGGTAAAGGTGTAGTCATACCCGAAGGCTACGGTAAAGGCAAAGAGGATAACCACGCCGATAATCATGAGAATGGCAAGGCAGAGGATCAGGCAGAAGGCGAAAAGCATCCATTTGGCCAGAGGGCCTGCGGTGACGCGGATCAGCCCGGACACCGGCTTGCCGGTTACGGTGACATAGGAATTCTTTTCCAGATAATACCGCTGGATGAAGAAAACAATCAGTGTAGGAATGACCAGGAATACGGAAAGGGTGGCGCCCATGGGGAGATCCCAGGCACCGGTTACCTGTGTGTACGCTTCCGTTGCCAGGACATGGTAGTTGCCGCCTACCAGCATGGGGTTGCCGAAATCTGCCAGAGAGTTAATAGCCACCAGCAGGAAGGCGCTGGCCAGACCCGGCGTAGCGAGACGCAGCGTGACCGTCCTGAACAGATACCATCCCCGGGCGCCCAGATTCTGGGCTGCCAGCTCCAGGTTCGGGCTGATGCTCTTCAGAACGCCGGAAATAGTAATATAAGCCAGCGGGAAAAAGGCAATGGTCTGGGCCACCCACAGCCCGAAGGGGCCGTACAAATCCACCTTCAGATGAAGCAGCTGCCAGGTAATGAAGCCGCGCCGCCCGAAGAGCATGATGAATGCCAGCCCTGTCACAACGGAAGGGGCCATGGTGGGCAGAAGGGCCACCACCTGGAAAAACCGTTTGCAGGGCATGTCCGTGTAATTGATGCCGTAGGCAAAAAGAAAGCCAAACACAATGGCAGCGGCCGTGGCAATAAATGATGAAAAGAGGGTATGGCCAAATACCAGAATAAATTCTTTACCCGTAATGGCCCGGATCCAGTCAGCTTCCGTAGGAACCAGAAGGATTTTCACAAAGGGATAAATGATAAACACGCCAAACAGAAGGAATACCGCAGCAATGCTGATAAGAAGCGGCGGTTCCCTGAGAAGAACCTTCAGTTCCGCTCCCAGCCCGGTATGTTCGTGACCCGTATCTTTTTCGTTCATAGTAACTCCTTATTTCATGATTTGTGAGGTGGTGCCGGTCTTTCTAAAGGAAAAAATACACCTCCGCCGGAAAGCGGAGGCATATCTTCATTATCCATCAGTCAGCAAAGAATTCATCACAATTTTTCTGCTTATCCGCGCCGGCTTTGATGAGATCATATTCCTTGAACAGAGGCAGCTCTTTCAGCGGCTTCATTCCTTCCGGCGGAGCTACATCCGGGTTGCAGGCTACCCCGTGGGTGGTCTTTACCAGAATATCGCCGGCCTCTTTCGTCAGTACGAAGTCAATGAAGGCTTTGGCAGCTTCATCATTGGCATGATTCTTAATCTTGCCTACCGGGCAGGTTGTCCAGCCGGCCTGGTCATAAATGGTGCTGTGGATTTTCTGCCCCTTGGCGCTGACCAGGGTCTGGTCAGAAATGAAATTCAGGCATACCAGGTATTCGCCGGCGCCGGTTTTCTGGCCGGGAGTGAAGCCGGATGGTGTAAACTGTGCAACCTGCGGCTTTAAGGCTTTCAGATAAGCCCAGCCCTTTTCCGGTCCCATCTGCTGGAGAACGGAGCTGATGAATGTATTGCCTGTACCGGATTTTCTCGGATCCGGCATGATGATTTCTCCTTTGAATTCCGGTTTCAGAAGGTCTTCCAGCGTTTCCGGAGCCTTTACGCCCTTCGGTTCAAATTCTTCCTTGAACCGCTTTTCGTTATATCCGATGGACATGACTTCCAGATAGGTGCCGTACCAGTAACCATCTTTATCCTGGTATTCCGGAAGAATCATGCCGGCATTGGGGGACTTGTAGGCTTCCAGGAGCCCGTCAGCTGCCGCCTTGGCATGGGCATCTGCCGTACCGCCCAGCCAGATGTCCGCCTTCGGTGCATCCTTTTCCGCCTGGATACGGGCCAGCGCTTCGCCGGTTGGCAGACGGATAAAGCTTACATCCGCTCCGGTTTTTTTCTTGAATGAATCTGCCAGCTGTTTTGCCGTATCTTCATGGAAGGAAACGTACATCACCAGTTTCTTTCCCTTTAAATCCGGCCCCTGGGGTGCTCCCGCCTTACCGGAGGACGACTGTCCGCCACCACATCCGGCCACCGCCAGAGCTACTGCAGTCAGGGCACATGCAGCCAAAGCTTTCCATTTCATTACAAGCATCTCCTCTCAAATACAGATTTTACATATCCGTTACATCTCTTTTACAATTCTACCATAAAGTAGACACTATTTGTATAGGTTTGCTATTTAAGCATAGACATCAAAGCAGCCCATCTCTTCCGCTCATAATCACTGTATTATCTGACCCTATTCCTGTTTATCTCCCCCCCCTTTTTCTGTTTCTAAATGATATGCCTGTTTTTTTTTATCTTTATATAGCATACACTTTTACGCAAATGAGTATCTCTGATAATTTACGGCGGCAAGAGGACTGCCCCCCCCTTGCTCCATACAAAAAAAACAGGGCTGCGAAGAAGTGATTCCTATTTCTTCACAGCCCTGCTGTGTTTATCTTCTTTATTCCTTATGGTTCCAGGGAACCAGTTTCCTTTCCAGGAACTGGAGGAACAGGTTGAAAATGAGGCCCAGCACGGAGAGGACGATGACGCCGGCCATGAGGCGGTCGGTCATCATGAGGTCGCCGTAGTGGAGGATGAGGGCGCCGATGCCCTGTTCCGCCGCAATCATTTCCGCTGCCACCAGAAGGAGGAGGGCGGTGCCGGCGGCGATGCGGAGGCCGGCGAAGATCATGGGGAGGGCATAGGGAAGGACTACGTTTTTCATGGTGTAGCCCCAGCCGGCGTGGAAGCTGACGGCCACTTTGATGAGCAGGGTGTCCACGTTCTTTACGCCGGAGTAGGTATTCATGGCCACAGGGAAGAAGACGCCCAGGGCGATGATGGTGACTTTGGATACTTCGCCGATGCCCAGCCACAGGATGAAGAGGGGAAGGAGGGCGATTTTAGGGATGGGGTAGAGGGCATTCACGATGGGGTTCGCCATGCGGTCCGCCAGGGCGGAGGTGCCGGTGACAAGGCCTACGAGAAGGCCGAAGGCGCTGCCCAGGATGAAGCCCATGAGGATGCGGTACAGGGAGGCCGCCAGGGATACGCCGATTTCCCCGTCTTTTATCATGTCCATGAGGGAGGAAAGAATGAGGGTGGGCGGCGGCAGGAAGAGGGCGGATACCACCCCTGCCCGGCAGATGCCTTCCCAGAAAAGGAGGAGGGATGCCACGGAAATCAGGGATACGGCGGGGCTGTAACTTTTCTGCCACCGTTTCATTTTGTTTTCAACCACATATTTATTCATCGGTTCACCTCCGTCATGGCTTCCAGCGCGTCTTTGCTGATATGTTCCCAGATGGTGCGGGTGAGGCGGTCGATTTCTTCTGCGTGTTCCGGTTTCTCCCTATCGCTCCGGGGGATGGTGATTTCCAGGATGCTCCGCACTTTGCCGGGGCGGCGGGAAAGGAGGACCACCCGGTCTGCCAGCATCACCGCTTCCTGGATATTATGGGTGACGTAGAGGGTGGTGAGCCTTGTCTTCTCCCATAGGGCTACCAGCTCCTGCTGCATGATGATGCGGGTCTGGGCGTCCAGGGCGGAAAAGGGTTCGTCCATGAGGAGAAGGTCCGGATTGATGGCTAGGGCCCGGGCAATGCCTACCCGCTGTCTCATGCCGCCGGACAGCTGATGAGGATAGGATTTCTCAAAGCCTGAAAGGCCTACCAGGGAAATATAGTGGTCGATTCTCTCTTTCCATTCTTTCTTCGGCAGCACATGGCCGGCGTCCAGTCCAAAGGCGATGTTGTCATATACGTTACGCCAGGGCATGAGGCCTGTCTCCTGAAATACGATGGATACCCGGGGCTCGCTTTTCAGATCTTCGCCTGTGAAATAGACGGATCCTTCATCCGGCGACAGAAGGCCGGCGCAGATATTGAGGAGGGTGGACTTGCCGCAGCCCGAAGGGCCGACCAGGGCTACGAATTCTTCTTTGTGCAGCTCCAAATTGATGTCTTCCAGCACCGGCAGGGTCTTCTGCCCGTTCCGGAAGGATTTGCTTACATTTTCAATCATAACTTCCATAGATGACTCCATTTTTATATTTTTATAACACGCCCTTGCGGGTGTGAGGGTTGACGGGACTTCGTCCCGAGGGTTGTGGCCGCCTGCCGGCGGCGGGTTGTGTATCGCTTCGCTCAGGGGGCAACGGCCCTTCGGGCCGAGGGTTGTGGTATCGCCCTATGGGGCGATGAGTATAAAGTCTGCGTTACGGGATTGGCTTTTTTTATCATAGGGTCAGTGGATAGAGGATAGCAGATAGCACGCAGCCCCGCTGGAGATGACGATGTTGGCGGGCACCCCTATCGTCATTTCGACCGAAGCGAAGCGGAGTGGAGAAATCTCACGCCCCAATGGTCAAGAAAGTGGGTGCGGCTTCGCCGCGGGTTGTGTAGAAGGGTTATGGAGAAAGGTGCTTAGGATTGACCGGCCCTATGGGCCCAAGGGTTCTTAAGTTTGACTGCCCTTCGGGCCGAGGGTTGTGGTATCGCCGCTTCGCGGCGATGAGTATATATGCCCGCCTGCGGCGGGAGAACCATAAAACCGCGCCTTCGGCGCGAGGGAAATGCCCGCAGGGCAGTTGGCTTGTTTTCCATCGGGCGAAGTCCGGCTGTAAAGGTTTTCACTGCCTACAGGCGGCATATAAAATTGGTGCCCGCAAGGGCACCCACTTCGCCAGCGCAGCGATACTATATAACTACCCTGGGCGAATGCCCTCAAATCGTCCGGGAGGCGAAGCCGGTCCCGGACAGAAACTTTGGCCCGGCGCGGCAGCGCACGGGCCATCAACCCTCGCGCCCGCAAGGGCGCGTTAAGGAAGCGCTGATTAAATCATTGTTTGCTTTTATTCTTGAATTTTTATGCAATGCGAGGAATGGGCTGACGCGAATAGCGAGCTATTTAAGGAAGCCCATGACGAAACAGTGCATAAAAATTCTTATAAAAGAAAACTCTATGAATTAATCAGTGCTTCCTTAACCTGCGGGAATACAGGTAAGCACCGCCAATGTCACAAAGTCACCATGAAATGGCCAATCAGCATTTCCAGTGCCCTTTTCACCACCTGATGGAATCTTCTTTCCGCCAGCTCATACACTGCCTTCGGCGCCACGGCTTCGCTGTCCGTCCGTTTGGCCACTACGCCGCAGATGGAGCCGGCAGAAAGGCCCAGGGCGGAGGTCAGGGTGAAGAGGGTGGCATTTTCCATTTCAAAGTTTGTGCAGCCCAGGGCACGGTATTCCGCCAGGCTCCCCTGCAGGTTTCTCCGCACGTAGCCGGAGAAGCTGTCGTACCGTTCCTGTCCCGGCCAGAAGCTGTCAGTGGATACGGAAATACCGGTTTTATGGGGCACCTTTAGTTCCCGGGCCGCTTCTTCCAGGGCCAGGGTAATGCGTATATCCGCCATGGCGGGGTATGCCAGGGGCGCATAGGCTCTGGAAGCGCCGTCCCTGCGGACAGCGCCCTTATTGATAACCACGTCTCCCAGGTTCAGGTCATCCCTAATGGAGCCGGTGGTGCCTACGCGGATGAAAGAGGTCACTCCCAGACGGGCCAGTTCCTCCACCGCAAAGGTGACGCAGGGGCCGCCCATGCCGGTGGACATGACAAGCACCGGCTCTTCGGAAACGGTGGCCTTCCAGGTGGTGAAATCCCGATGGGAGCAGAGAAATTCCGCCTTCTCATCCAGTGCTTTCGCCAGTCCTTCCACCCGTCCCGGATCCCCGGGCACCAGGGCATACCGGGCGCCGCCGGTCATCTCCCTGGAAAGGCCGGTATGATACATGATTTCATGAGGCATTGCGTAGTGGGGCATGGTTGCAGGGCTCCTTACTTTTTTCATTCACTAACTTAGACAACTCTCTGTCAAAGGTTCAAAGGGTTCAGAAAGAAAGGTAAACGGGGCTGCGCCCCGAGGGTTGTGGCCGCCTGCCGGCGGCGGGTTGTGTATCGCTTCGCTCAGGGGGCGACAGCGCCTGCGGCGCTGAGGGTTGTGGTATCGCCCTATCGGGCGATGAGTATATAGACCCGCCTGTGCGGGAAAACAATAAAACCGCGCCCTCTTACGGCCGGGATTACAGTCTCCCCGCCCTATGGCCTGCCCCTTTGAGCGAAGCGATGCACAGCGAACATGATTTGAAGGAGCGCCAGCGACGCACAAATCATAGTGAGTCGTTTCCCCTGTGGGGACACAACCCTTTTATGCAACCTGCCGCGACAGCGGCGCCCCCTTTGAACTTTGTAACCCATAAGCCTGTCTCCCAAAATCGACCTCCTCCCAACATTTGACAAACTCTTCCATCTCTGATACTCTCTCTATAGAAATAATTCTATTTGACACAGGAGTTTAGACTGCATATGGAAAAGATTTACATTGATACCGCCAAAATCCTGAAAGCCATTTCCGACCCCAAAAGGCTGAAAATCGTGGACATGCTGTCCTGCAGGGAGCAGTGCGCCTGCGGGCTGCAGAAGGCCTTTGCCATTACCCAGCCCACCCTGTCCCATGACATGAAGGTGCTGGTGGAGTCGGGCCTTATCATCGACAGGAGGGACGGGAAGAATATTTTTTATTCCCTGAACCCTGCGGCCCTTCGGGATTTCTATACCATTATGGGAGAAATTTTCAAAAACAAACTGCACTGCGTCTGCGACGGCCGTCATGCCCATCAGGAAGCCCCTTCCGAAAGGCAGGAGGCCCTCTGAAAAATCCCCCCTTCCGGGGATTTTTTTCATAGAGACATTTCTTCCTCCCGTTATAAATGATGCGTGAAAATTTCAAATTTCATTTCCTGCAAAAAATATAAAATATTTCCCTTATAAATCTTCTGTTTATCATGAAAAAGTGGTAAACTATATAAGGAAATAGCAATCGTTCGTTGCTATAAATTGGTGGTAGAGGTGATAAACATGGCAGAAGTAACTGAAAAAAGTATTGTTGTTTGCGGCGTGGATAAATACGCTGTAGCAGATCTGAAGCGTGTTTACGGCAGCGTAACATACCAGGGTGCGGAATACATTTTCCTGCAGTTCCCGGTAGTTGGCGACACAGTCAGAGAATATCGTCCGGACAGCTACACCACAGCTATCCAGCTGGGCGATGAAATTTTCGACGGCCAGACTTTCCATTATCATGTAACCCTCACTTATGACGGACATGTAAGAGAAGTGGCTTATCTCGGTCTCGACGATGCAGGTCGTCCGGATACTGTGGATATCGAAGCCTGAAACCAATGAAAAAATCCTCGGAGAAATCCGGGGATTTTTTTGCTTTTGTGGCACTTGTGGCACTAACGGCAGAGTGACGATATTCCCGAAGGTTGACACGCCCTTACGGGCGTGAGGGTTGAGGCAGCCGCCGGGCCTGTGGGCCCTGGGCTGCCAGGGTTCTGTCCGGAATCGGCTTCGCCTTCCGGACAGGTTCTGAGGGCTCCGCCCTCGGGAGTTATGAAGTATTGTGGAGGTCCTGCATAGGACCTCCACGTCAGCCGAAGTTGGCCTCTAGCCTGCCCAATAAGAGGCTTTCCTATTGGCGGCTGACCGGCTGCGGTTGAAATGACGATGTGGCGCTGCCTCCATTGACCATTTCCCCATGGCACCCACCAATAAAAAACGGCATTCCCTCCAATGGAGGAAATGTCGTTTTTCTATAACTCTTATTAAGCTCCCAATTCATCCAGCAGTTCTTCTGCTGCTTCGATGGACTCATGGATTTCGGGACGGAGGGTGGCGTCATCATTGAGGAAGCGGACTTCCGAGAGGGCGCGGATGAGGCGGGCAATCTGGGCGGTGCGGCCGATGAGGATTTTCTGGGCGGGAGTGTACTTTGTCCAGTCATTTCCTGCATCGCTTTGGATGGACTTGATGTCCTCAATGCCGTCTTCAAAATAGTCGGACAGATCCAGCAGGGCGTCTTCCGTCTTTCTGGCTTCGTGACGGACAGCCTGCATACGGATGCACATGTCCTTCACTTCCTTCTGGAATTCCTGGAGACGGGCGCTCATGTCCTTCAGGGCATTCACATCTTCTGTGCCGTCAGCTTTGATGTCCAGTCCCTTGATTTCCGGAACCTTGGCATACTGATCCAGTACGCCGGCGCCGAATCCTACAGCGTCTACAGCTCCTGCCAGGGTGACCACGCTCATGGCCTTGGCAGAAAGCTTTTCCATTTCACGCCAGTTCTTTCTTTCCTTATTGAAATGTTCCAAACCGGCCAGGGTATCGCAGTCGTGGAAATCCACGTTCTTCAGCTGGGAAAAAAGGCTGGTGAACTTTTTCATATCTCCCGACATGAGGGTAATCCTCACGCGGTCCAGCTCACCCAGCTCATCCTGGGCGCGGACTTTAGCGCGGTTAATCCTTTTCATGGCCCTTCTTCTGGCCCTTTCCACTTCGCCGTTAATACTTTCCGGGCGGGCAGAATTGGAATTGCCGCTCACAGCCCCTGCGATCATTCGCAGAATAAAAGAAATCGACATGACTCGTTCCCCCTTCAATCAGTAATGTATCGAACCAGGGAAGCACTGATAGGACAACTGATCTGACGAAATGAACCAGCGATTCCCCTTATATCTATGTTTATTATTATAACATATGGAAAGGCTCATAGAAATGGGCGGCCAGGGGGGATTTCAGGCATCCCGGAAGGAAAGGGCCTTCTTTGCCTTTTCAATGGCCTTTTCGCTTTCCTCGCTTACTTCGCCCTTGTCATTCAGCAGATGGGGGAAGAGGATGGTAATGAGCTGGGCGCACTGGATGGCCCGGGCAATCTGCATCTTCTCCGACTGGGAGTAGCGGTTCCAGTCCTCCCCTTTTCTTTCCAGGATCCGTTTCAGATCATCAATGCCGTCTACGAAATAATCGTGGAGATCATTGAGGCAGTCAGCTTCCTCTCTGGCCTTCAGCCCGATTTCACTGATAGCAGTGGTCAGCTTTCTCACATGCTCCTGATAATTCTTGAGATCCCCGATGAGTTCATGGATATAGGCCATATCCATGCTGTGGAAACGCTTGTTGTCGATATTCACCTTCGGCAGGATGGCAAAGCTGTCAAGCAGGCCGAAGCCCAGAGCCATAGGCGAATAGGCCGCAGCGCTCACCGTTTCCAGGCTGGCGATCTTGTCCGCCCTGGAAATCATATCATCCACCTTGAAACCTTCCTTCAGGAAACTTTCAATCCCCGGCAGGCCTTCGCAGTCCTTCAGATTGAAATTGCGAACCATGGCGCAGTACTTGGTGAACTCCTCCATATGGCCGGAAGTAGCGGACACCTTGGCCCGATCCATTTCCCCGATTTCATACTGGGCACGGCTCCGAAGGCGGAGCAGTCTTCTCCTTACACGCCGAAAAGCCTTATGCAGCTCCCCCTCCAGATCCTTGATGTAGGTCGAATCCTGAATTTTCCCATCTTCCATTGCCTGAAGAACCTGAAGAACATAAGTTATTGTCATATATATTCCTCCTTTGGAATACGAAAGCCATGAGTCATCACGCTTTCCATCAGAAACCCCATCTGCGGGACATGGAATCCACTGACAGACATAAGAAATCCTGCCAAAGAGACCGGTCGTCGAAATTACCGCCCCTTCGGCCCTCCTGTCACTGTTCTCCTCCCCTGCCTTTTTCCAAGGCCTTTTCTTACACCATTAATTATACACCATTAGAAAAAAATAGATTTCATGAAAGCCTTTTTTTCTTACAGAAAAAATTTATAGGGCACAACAGAAAAGAAGAGGAGCCCCCTCTGTTTTATCGTTCCCCCGAAGAGGGGGCCTGCAGGGCCCCTGGAGAGGGAAAAGGTTCTTAAGATTGATGGGCCTGTCGGCCGGAGGGTTCAGAGGGTTCAGAGGGGAAGGATTGCCCCACAGGGGAAACGACTCACTGGATTTTCGGGTCTCTGTCGCTTCCCTACAGCACGGCT
>DCJJ01000009.1 GCA_002320515.1 Dialister sp. UBA1703
CATAAAAATTCAAGAATAAAAGCAGACAGTGATTTAATCAGCGCTTCTCTAATGGGCAGAATGCCTTTCATGCCATATGACACTGAAAGTAAATCCCGCAACGCTGACTTTATAAGTATTGCCCATGGCAATCCACCACCCTCAGCCCGGTAGGGCTGCTGCCCCCTGAGCGGAGCGACGCACAAATCATAGTGATTCGTCTCCCCTGTGGGGACACAACCCTTCTACACAACCCGCGGCGAAAGCCGCGCCCCCTTTTTTAGATTTGCGGCGTCAGCCGCCACCACCACCCTCTGAACCTTCTGAACCCTTTGAACCTTAAAAAACCGGCCAAAGCCGGTTTTTTCCATTTACAGCATATCTTTTTTCCAGAGGATGAAGGTGGCCACCATGGTGACCAGGATGCCTATGAGGATGACTTCCGCAAATCCCAAAGGTGCGTCGGCCCAGGGGACGGGGACGTTGATGCCCCAGAGGCTGAATATCAATGTAGGGATGGCCAGGATGATGGTGACGGAGGTGAGGAATTTCATGATCTGGGACAGGCGGTTGGAGATGATGGAGGAGAAGGAGTCCATCATGGACATGAGAATGTTGGTATAGATTTCCGCCATTTCCAATGCCTGTTTGTTTTCGATGATAACGTCTTCCAGCAGGTCCTCGTCTTCCTCGTACATTTTGAGGAGGGAGTGGAGGGGGCTGTTCCTGAGACGCATGAGGCGTTCCATCACGTTTTCATTGGCGTGAAGGGCGAAGTTGAAGTAGGTCAGGGATTTCTGCAGTTCCAGCATACGGAAGAGTTCCTTGTTCTGCAGGGATTTCCGGACCTGGGTTTCGATGACGTCGGTCTGTTTGTAAATCTGCTGCAGGAAGAACAGGAAGGAAGAGGATGCCTGGGAGAGGATCTGGAAGAGGAAACGGGTTTTCTTGTATGTCTGGAAGGAGGTGAAGGAGTTGTTCAGGAATTTCTGGATCACCGAATTGTTTTCCAGGCACACGGTGACGAAGAACTGGCGGGTGATGAAGATACCCAGCGGCAGGGCGTCGTAGGCGTCTGTTTCCAGTACCACCGGCGTATTCACTACGACGAAGATGTAGTCGTCTTCCAGCTCCACGTGGGAACGTTCTTCTCTATCCAGCGCGGTCTGCAGGGAGTCAACGGGAATGCCGGTGAGTTCGTTCAGCTTGTTTAGTTCTTCCGTATCCGGGGCGGCGCAGTTGATCCAGGAGCCTTTCTCCAGCTGCTCCAGCGGTACCTCGCAGAGGATGTGGTTTTCGTTGTGTTTGTAAGCTCGAAGCATGGCGCGCCCCCTTTCTTTTTCTACCTATTTTACTATAGTCAGAAATGGCGGTTCTGTCAATGAAATTGTGGTGACAGGGGGAGGCGGCAGCATTCCCCAAAGAGAGCTGCGGCGGCTGTCGGCTGTCAGCTTTCGGTTTTTTTGGCAGGAGTCATTATCGACAGGTACCAAGATTCTTCGCTTCGCTCAGAGTGACTTGTCCGGCGGGAGGCAGCGGTGTCATTTCTGTATTTTTTCACAGCCCCTGTCAAACCTTCCGGCCCGGCGGGCCGGTCAATCTTAAGAACCTTTTCCATCACAACTCACGGCCGGGGGCTCCTTTGCTGCCTGCGGCACCACCTTTCCTCCGCAGGCGGGGCACCATCAGAATGGGGGCGGCCCTCACAGCTCCGGCAGTTCCCTTCCTTCCAGTGTCCTTCTGACCAGACGGATATGTTTGTCCACCGTTTCCACATTCCATTCTGTTTCCAGCATTTCATCTCCTGAAAGGCGGAGGACGCATTTTCCTTTGTCTCCGGTGAAGAAGCTTTCGATGGCGTCTATGCGAACGTAGCCCAGGGTCGGGGGTTTTCGGGCGAGGCGGATCTGTACGAAGATGGTGCCGTCGTTTAAGAGGACGCCGGTGCCTCGGCGGCGGTGGAAGAGTTTCCGGCAGGCCCGGTTGTCATTGCCCATGAAGGCGGCCATGGTGTTCATGTATCGTTCTACGCTGCAGAAACGGCGGCAGTGGCGGCCGTCGTCGTAGACCACCATGCAGCCCTGGGTGGGGCCGTTCATGATGGGGATGAGTGCTTTAATCTGTGATGATTCCATAATCCCTCCTGTATGAAATGATTTCTTTTTCTGTTCCGCGGGGCATGGCGGGAAGAGCTGCTGGAAGCTCTTTATCACCCTCCAATGAGAACATGAGTTCTTTGTGGATTATACAAGAACTGATGTTTGAAATCAAGGGCGCTGCCATGGATTTCCTGTCTTTGGCATTCATTTCATGGGCATGTATCTGTAAAATGGATAAAAACGGAGGAAATCGATGAAAAACAGATATAAATCGCCATATTGCAATTTCAAAATGGTAGTGTATAATTTGATTAAGTCACTTTTCTGCAGGAATTCAGACAACGCAGGGTGATGGAGAAATGTACGGGAGGCCGTACCATATTGGTGGATGATGTACACTGAAAAATGAGAGCCCCAAGGGCCCTCTGCCGAAGGAGTAATACTATCAGGCGTTCAGAAGAACACGAAACTGTGTACGGACACATCTCTGGAGAGTCCCATTCGATTGGGCGCCGAAGGTGTAAAGGAATTTCACCCGTAGAAATTCCGAATCTCTCAGGCAAAAGGACAGGGCTGGCACATGGGTAACTCCCGTGTTTTCTGTTACGCCAGCTTCAGCCTCTTTTGAGCCTGAGTGCGGCGATTTTTTGTTTATAACAACAATACGGGAAACAAGGGGGACATGATTATGGACATGGCACAGATGAATCAACTTGTAGGTACTATTGACGGGTTCGTATGGGGGCCTGTCATGCTGATTCTGCTGGTAGGCACGGGCATTTATATGACCGTAAGCCTCCGTTTCCTCACCTGGAGGAATCTTCCCTATGCGCTGAAGAGTGTATTCGGCCATGATGCCCGCACCACCAGCCGGGGCAGCGGCGACGTTTCGCCTTTCTCCGCTCTGATGACCGCCCTGGCTGCCACCATCGGCACCGGCAATATCGTCGGCGTGGCTACCGCCATGTTTGCCGGCGGCCCCGGCGCCCTGGTATGGATGTGGCTTTCCGCCTGCTTCGGACTGTCCACCAAGTTTTCCGAATGTATGCTGGGCTTCAAGTACCGTGAAGTGAATGCGAAGGGTGAAATGAAGGGCGGCCCCATGTTCACCATGAAGAACGGCTTCAAGAA
This sequence comes from Dialister sp. UBA1703, assembly GCA_002320515.1. Classification (GTDB taxonomy): domain Bacteria; phylum Bacillota; class Negativicutes; order Veillonellales; family Dialisteraceae; genus Dialister. The sequence goes on from DCJJ01000009.1 coordinate 3,210, forward strand.
CCGGAGAGCCGGCCTCATCATGGGCACTCTCTTTGCCTTCTTCGCCGTTATCGCTTCCTTCGGCATCGGCAATATGACCCAGGCGAACTCTATCAGCACCGCTGTGGAAACTACCTTCGGTATTTCCACCACCATCGTAGGCGCCGTGCTTACGGTGCTCACCCTGGCTGTCATCGTAGGCGGTATTACCTCCATTTCTAAAGTTTCTTCCGTTGTCGTTCCCGGCATGGCTGCTTTCTACATCCTGGCAGGCCTGCTCTGCATTGTTATCAATTATGAAAATATTCCCCACGGTCTTTACCTCATCCTTATGATGGCCTTCGATCCTTCCGCCGTGGAAGGGGGCGTGGTAGGCACTATCACCGTGTCTGTCATGAATGCAGTCCGCTTCGGCGTGGCCAGAGGCTGCTTCTCCAATGAAGCAGGCCTGGGCTCCGCAGCCATTTCCGCCGCTGCTTCCACCACCGATCGTCCTGCCAGACAGGGTTATATTTCCATGACCGGTACCTTCATCGATACCATCGTAGTATGCACCATCACCGGCCTCACCATCGCTTCCTCCGGCGTCCTGGGCACCGTGGGCGCTGACGGCAAGCCCCTGACCGGCGTAGGTCTTACCATGGCCGCTTTCTCCACCCACCTGGGAGTGGCGGGCAGCTACATCGTCTCCATCGGCATTATCCTCTTCGCCTTCTCCACCATCCTGGGCTGGGAATACAACGGAGAAAAGGCCTGGGAATACCTCTTCGGCACCCATAAATACAACATTATTTACCGCGTAGCCTTCTCCCTTGTGGTATTCGTAGGCGCCACCCAGACCCTGGATCTGGTATGGAACCTCTCCGATATTGCCAACGCCCTCATGGCTATCCCGAACCTCATCTCCATCCTTGTCCTCTCTCCTGTGATTAAGGAAGAAGTCTTCTCCTTCCAGCAGGTGATTCAGCAGGAAAAAGCAGGAAAAAAAGCACTGGCCCGGGAAACGGCCAATGAATCGGTGAAAATCTGATATCCTGATGTGAAATCAAAACCCCGGCTTTCCGCCGGGGTTTTGTGCCGTCTGCATGGGGGGGGGTATAATGGCAGGAAGGTGCGGAAGGGGGCTGGACTGGTGGGATGGTGTGCCGGTGAGCTGGTGGGATTGCTGCCGGCTATCTGCTGTCGGCTGACCGACTTGGTGGGCGCCCCTTTATGGACACGCCCTGCGGGCGTGAAGGTTCAGAGGGTAGTGATAGGCGCCCTTAAATAATGAAGGGCGCCAGTTTGTATAAAACCATACAACCGCGACTGCGGCGCGTGAAAATGGGGCCCCCTTTGGTGGCTGCGCCACCACCTTTACCCAAAGGGAAGCATGTCACTGGATTTTCGGGTCGCTTCGCTCCCCTGCATCCACTGCTGTCACTGACTCACTGGATTCTCAGGTCGCTTCCGCTCCCTTACGAATCCAGTTCGCTGATGCAACTCCAGTTCCTTTGCCACCCCGCAGGAAGGGGCACAACAACCCGTGCTTTATTTAGAGCAACTTTTGATGGTAAAGCTTCGCGAAGCTTTATTGTCCCACCGCTCCGCGGTGGCAAGGGAACACGATTCGTAAGGGAGCAAAGCGACCTGAGAATCGTGTGACACGCTTCCCAGCGGGGCGGGAAGGTGGTGCCGTAAGGCACCAAAGGGG
>DCJJ01000059.1:0-27468 GCA_002320515.1 Dialister sp. UBA1703
AGCGACGCACAAATCATAGTGAGTCGTTTCACCTTTAGGTGGAAAGTCCGGCGCAGCCGGATAAGGGGGAGCCGCGTAGCGGCTAATCACCAGAATGCCTATCATGCCATATGGCACCGAAAATAAATCCCGTAACGCTGACTTTATGTTCATCGCCCAAGGGGCGATACCACAACCCTCAGCGCCGCAGGCGCTGTCGCCCCCTGAGCGAAGCGATGCAACCCTTCTACACAACCTGCGGCGGAGCCGCGCCCCTTTTTTAAAATCTGCGGCGTCAGCCGCCACCACACCCTCTGAACCCTCTGAACCCTCACGCCGCAGGCGTGTCCAAGATATATAAAGGAGATAATCATGATAACCATCAATCAACTCATCTGCGATTTCCCCGACGGCGGAGGGAAGATGCTCCGCGCCCTTTCCGTCCCTTCCTTTACCCTGCCCGATGGCGGAATGGCGGTGGTTACGGGGCCTTCGGGCAGTGGGAAGACCACCTTTCTTCACTGCCTTTCGGGACTTCTGACGCCTGCCGCCGGCACCATATCCATAGGGGACGTGACGGTGACTTCCCTTTCCGCCGATGAGCGCTGCGCCTTCCGGTCATCCCGGGTGGGGTATGTATTTCAAAAGCCCCTTCTTCTTCCCTACCTTACGGTGGCGGAAAATATCCGCTTCTCTGCCTCTTTGGCAGGAAAAAGGGCGGAGAAGGGGGAAATAGAGAATCTTCTGGAAAGGGTGGGGCTTTCGGGGCTGGAGAACCGGCGGGCAGACCGGCTTTCCGGCGGCCAGCAGCAGCGGGTGTCCTTCCTCCGGGCTATTGTGCGCCGGCCTTCCCTCCTTCTGGCGGACGAGCCCACGGCGTCATTGGATGAGGAAAACGGCAGGAAGCTCATGGATTTCATGCTGGCCTATCAGAGGGAAGAAGGCTGCCTCCTTCTCTGCGCCACCCACGACAAAAGGGTGATGAATCGTTTCCCCCTGCGCTATGATGTGCAGAAAGGAGCATTTTTATGATTCGCCTGGCATTCCGGTCTCTGGTGCGCCGGCCCCTTCGCCAGTTTCTCCTGTTTCTCCTGATCATGGTGACGGCGGCGCTGCCGGTATTCATCCTGCAGACCGCCGGCGGCCTTTACGGCGGCATCAACCGGGCAGTGAGTCCATTTCCCATCCTGGCAGGGGCGAAGGGCTCTGCCTACCAGCTGGTGCTGAATACCGTATTTCTAAGGGACAGGCCGGTGGGGAATATTCCTTTTTCAGAAATGGGAATCCTGAAAAACAGGGGAGAGACCAGGGCGGTGTATCCGCTGGGCTTCGGTGACAATTACCGGGGATTCCGCTTGGTAGGCACAGACCGGGCTCTCTTTGGCTACCGCCCTGTAAAAAACAAAGATCCCTGGCTTTCCCTTGAGGAGGGCGCCCTGTTTCAGGAGGAAGGGGAAGCGGTGATTGGCAGCGAAACCGCCCGCCTCACAGGCCTCAAGGTGGGGGACACCTTCCGCTCCGTCCACGGCAGTTCCCCCAAAGGACGGGCCCATAACCACCCCTTCCGCGTCACCGGTATTCTCAGGCCTGTGGGCGGCCCCTATGACACCGCCATTTTCATCGACATGAAGGATGTGTGGGAAGCCCATGGAGAAAGGGAGCCGGATAAGCGGGAAGTGACGGCCCTTCTGGTGGTGCCGAAGGGATACAGGGAAGCCATGCATCTCCTTTCCGCTTACCAGGAAAATCGGGACGTGCAGATGGTCTTTCCCTCCCAGTCCGTCATCTCCCTCTATGCCATGGTGGGGCAGACGAAACATTTCTGGGAAATCTTCCTCGCCTCCCTTCTGGCGGTATCTCTCCTCATCACGCTCCTCGTTCTGTACTGGAGCGGCCTTTCCCGCATGAAGGAACTGGCCCTTCTGGAGGCCCTGGGAGCCGGTAAGGCCCGCATCCGCCGCTTCCTTCTGGCGGAAGAGGGTATGCTTCTTTTGGCCGGAAGCGTTTGCGGCTGGCTTTCCGGCTATGGTGCCAGCCTTCTGGCCGCCCATGCGGCAGCAGGCGCTGCCGCCATCACCATGGTCACCACCCCGGACTGGCGGGGCGCCCTCATCATCCCCGCCGTCACCATCCTGGGCACCGCCGCCGGCCTTCTACCTGTCCTTCTCCTGGAAAGAAAGGATGTGTCCGCTTATCTGTGAGAGGAAAGTGGGCTGGTGTACTTAGTGTACTAGTGGGCTGGTGAGCTGGTGAACTAGTGGGAAAGTGGGACAGTGGGACGGCTATCGGCTGTCGGCTGTCAGCTTTCCGCCGGGCACTGTCATTCCGAACGCAGTGAAGAATCTTGGTGAGTACCGCTAATGGCTCCTGCTAGCTCACTAGTCCACTAGTTCACTAGTTCACTAAAGAATACCGACCAGCGGGAAGACGGCAGACAGTCAGACGGTCAGATGTCAGACTTCCCGTCTTCCATCAGTCATCCTGAGCGCCAGCGAAGGATCTTGGTACGTGTCGATAGTGAATGAAATGCCGGTAACTGCCGGTCGGCGGGAAGGGGCTGCCTGCTGACCGCTATCCGTTGACCGATGGGCTGTATTCCTGAAAATGGGGGGCGCCCGGACCGCATACTGCCGGGGGACCTGGAATCCATTTGATTAGAAAGATTTTAATTTAGCAGAAAAAATTACACAAAGGACTTGACAGACCCGTCTCGCCTCGAGAAGATCGCATTCCCGATCGTCATGGCACTCATCGTTAATGTGTTCCTGCCGCCGGTCGCGCCGCTCATCACCATGCCGATGCTTGGAAATCTCCTGCGCGAATGCCTCGTCGTCGGCAAGCTGGCGGAAACAGCGGCCAATACCCTTCTCAATATGGTTACGCTGGTCTTGACGGTCGCCATTGGCTCGACCATGGCTGCGGATACCTTCCTCACGTCCTCGACCATACTTATCATCTTTCTGGGCCTTGTGGCGTTTGCCTTCGGTACCGGCAACGGCGTGGTCTGTGCCAAGATCATGAATAAGCTGTCCGGCGGCCGCATCAATCCGCTGATCGGCTCTGCTGGTATTGCTTCCGTTCCGATCGCAGCCCGCGTCTCCCACCTCGTCGGGCAGCAGGAAAGCCGCCGCGTCTTCCTTCTGATGCATGCTATGGGTCCGAACCTCGCCGGCGTCTTCGGCACCGCGATCTCCGGCGGCATCATGCTCGCACTTCTGGGAGGCTAAGGACTGGGGATTTGAGAAATGCGATTCAGGAAATTTTGATGGGGGCTGATGTTGTGATTGCATCGGGGTTTCCCGGATCCGTTTTTCCTTAGTGAGCCAAAGTTTTCCTACTAAAATTTTTATTAGTAATTATAGATAAAATCTTTTGGAAAATTCATTCTATTTTTGATAAACTATTAACAGTATAAAAAGTAAATCCTATGATATAGAGTCTTGATTAAGTACAGCAGGAAGAAAGTTAATAAACCAGTAGCATGAGGCTATCTGTGTTTGTTTTCTTTCTTTTTTTTGTGGGGAGGTTTATTGTGATTCAATGGGGAGATTTTCTGATAGACCCGCGTGAAGGGGAAGATCTATGCCGCATGGCCGTTTTATTAGCTATGACTGTTGATCAAAAGATGGAAAGGGATTTGATCCTGCAATTACAGAAAAGGGGGATCAAAAGCGCTGCCACCACCGTGGCAGGGTTTGGTATTTCTTCTCAAAGCAATATCATTCGCAACGTAGTGAATTTATGCTTGAATACAAATATCATTGAAAGGAAACGGGAACATGTACATCCCGTAGCGCACTGTGTACTGGAAGTCACACAAAGCACAAGAGCTTCCGATGCGATCGGGCAGAATTTCTGTTTCAAAGCTGCTGTTGCTCGCAAAGGAAATCATTTCGCCCTAAGCTTTTATGGCAATCTGGCTATGCATGAACTTTCCGGCCATAAAACGATAGGGGTCGGTTTTCAAATCCTTGGAGATTGATTTTTACAATTTCATAAAGTATCTCAGTATAGCATAAAGGAATTGATTTTAGCAGAAAAGTATCAACACGATGATATCGTGTGCATCTTTTCTGCTTTTTTTTCTGCCTGAAGGGGGTGTGCCAAAAGGCAGTGCATATTTTGTTTTCGTGAATAAGGAGGCTTTGAAATGACTAAATCAAGTGGTTTGGAACCTAAAAATGAAACGCCCATTACGAAGATGGGGAATGTGCTTCTCCGGTTCTCTTTAAAGTACATGCCAGATGCGAGTATCTTTGCAGTGGCACTGACTTTTATCGCTTTTGGCCTAGGAATCGCACTGACGGATCAGGGACCGATGCAGATGGTTCAAAATTGGTACAAAGGGTTTTGGGAATTGCTTGGCTTTTCCATGCAGATGGCTTTGATTGTCATTACTGGCTCTTGCGTAGCCAATGCGCCTTTGGTCAAAGGTTGGATCAACCGTATTGCATCGATTCCGAAAAGTGCGAAGTCGGCTGTGTTTACGGTGACATTGGTCAGTGCTTTGGTTTCTTTTGTGCACTGGGGCTTATCCCTTATTGTAGGGGCCATCTTAGCGAAGGAAATAGCGAAGAATCTGCGAGATAAAAAGATTCCTTTCGAATATGGTCTGATGGTTGCTGGCGCGTATGTAGGGCAGATGACTTGGCAGGGTGCCCTGTCTTCTTCGGTGGGTCTCTTCATCGCAACTCCAGGCCATATCATGGAAGACTTGATCGGCGTAGTTCCTATGACGGATTACATGTTGAATCCGACAAATATCTGCGTCACCATCGCACTGGCTATCGGGCCTGCGCTTTTTGCGACGCTGCTTCTTCCTAAGAATCCATCAGACTATCAGCCACTGGATGAGGATGCGATCAAAGCGATTGAAAAGGAAGACCTGAAATTGCAGAAACGTCCGTCCAGAGCTACGGTGGGAGATATTTTAAACTATAGCCCAATTCTGGCCTGGGCTTTGGGGCTGCTTGGATTTATTTATATCTTCTATGCTTTCTATACCAAAGGCTTCAATGCGCTAGATTTTAACCTGTTAAATGCTATTTTCCTCTTCGGCGGTATTTTGCTTTATGGAAATATTGCGAATTATGTCATGGCAGTGAAAGATGCCGTGGGCGGTACGGCAGGTATCATTTTTCAGTTTCCTCTGTATGCCGGTGTCCTTGGCATTGTGAAATACTCCGGTCTGGTCATGGCTTTAGCCAATGGGATCGCGGCAGTCAGCACAGAAAGTACTTTCTATCTGTGGACTTTCTTATCCGCATCGATCGTAAATATGTTTGTTCCTTCCGGTGGTGGGCAGTGGGCTGTACAGGGGCCGGTGGCTCTGGAATCGGCCAAAATGATGGGTGCCGATTTGGTAAAGACCGCGCTGATGGTGGCATATGGGAATTGCTGGACCAATATGGCACAGCCATTTTGGGCGATTGCTCTTCTGGGAATCACGGGTCTTAAGGCGAAGGATATTATGGGATATTCTATCGGCATCATGATTTTATCAGGCTTCATTTTTTTCGCAGCCGCGTTGTTATGAGATAGGCGTGGCTATTCACCAGAATAGATGGTGAGAAATCAGATAAGGGATATTCTCTCTTGTCTCGCGATAGACGATCCGTCACAGTAACTACCAACCGCGAGTAAGCAGGAGCATTAGGTTATGATTGAACAGGAGAAGAAAAATGGAACACTTTGAATTCATGGAAACAACGATTTCAAAAGTACACCAGGCATATTTGGAGGGTTCTTTGACAGCCGTTGAGCTGATTAAGTTCTATTTACAGCGGATCGAAGCCTATGATAAGAAAGGCCCGGCAATCAATTCGATCATTTGTGTCAATCCGAACATTTTGGAAGAAGCAGCTGCAGCAGATGCTTATCTGAAGGAACATCATGCTTTACAAGGTCCCCTGCATGGGATCCCGGTGATGCTGAAAGATAATTTCAATACCAGTGACATGCCTACCACAGCAGGCTCTATTGCATTGAAAGGATGGGTACCGCCAGAGAATGCTTTCGTAGTAGAAAAATTAAAACAGGCAGGGGCACTCATTTTGGCGAAAACTAATTTGCATGAATTTGCGATCTGGGGTGAAACGATCAGTTCGATCTTAGGGCAAACAGTCAATCCTTATGATCTGACAAGAACTCCTGGGGGATCTTCCGGCGGTACAGGTGCTTCTATTGCAGCGAATATTGGGATTATCGGAATGGGGACGGATACGATTAATTCCGTTCGCTCTCCTGCTTCGGCCAATAGTCTGGTTGGGATCCGCCCGACCATCGGACTGGTATCGCGCGCTGGGATTATCCCCTATTCTCTGACACAGGATACAGCAGGTCCTATTTGCCGCACAGTAGAAGATGCTGTGCGGACCTTGGATGTCATTGTCGGCTACGATGAGAAGGATGCAGAAACGGCATGGAGCGTAGGACAGAAAAGAGACAGCTACATCGACCATTTACAAAAAGATGGCATGGAAGGAAAGCGGATCGGGATACTCAAAAGTTTATTTGGAAAAGAAAAATGCAATGCATCTACCAATCAAGTGATTGAAACTGCATTGCAGGTATTTAGAGATCACGGGGCGACCTTGGTTGAGGTGGAAAACCAGATCGACCAGTCGTATCTGAATGAGGAAGTATCGGTACACCTCGATGATTTCTGCCATGATCTTAACAGCTATCTGGAAACATTACCTCCCAGATGGCCCGTTCACTCTATGAAAGATATTTTGGACAAGGGACTTTTCCATCCATTCTCGGAAGGAAATATGAGAGATGCTATGACACGGCAGGTGGGGAGTCCTCGTTATTTAGAAAAAATGTATAACAAAATTGCCGTACGCCGGGAAGTCATGAAAATCATGGCAGACTTGCATTTGGATGCCATGGTCTATCCCCACCAGCAGCAACTGGTGTGCAAAATTGGCAGCAATCAGCTGCAGAGAAATGGCGTGCTTTGTTCATCAACAGGTTTCCCGTCCATTTGCGTCCCTGCCGGATTTGCCCCCTCACCAGAGGCACCGATTGGAGTTCCTGTCGGGATGGAAATCATTGGGCGGCCATGGAGCGAACCGGTGCTCATTGAAATTGCTTACAGCTTTGAACAACATTCCCATTTCAGAAAAATGCCTGTATCCACGCCGGCCTTGGAAGACTGAGTGCGGGCTGAACAGATCAGGAATACCTTCTCCTATCTAAACCAAATGGAGCGTATTCTTGAAGTCTTTGAGATAGTGCCTGGAGACGGGCACTTTTTCTCAGGGGTAATGGCTGAGCGTTAGGAGAAGGGTGCCATTGTCCTGATTCTGGATTTCCTGGATCATGGAAAGGTTCACGATGTAGCCCTTGTGCGTGCGGAAGAAGCCTAGGGGGGAGAGGAGAGACTCGATGTCGCGGAGCGTCATCTTCGACTCGATGATTCCGCTCGTCGTATAGAAGAGAGAGCGGTCGGATTTCTCGGTGGAAATCAGAACGATTTCCTGCGCGGGGGAGATCATGATGGTCTTGCCCTGTGTCTGCAGGGAAATCTTCTGTGAGGTGGAGACGATTTTACCCGGCGCCCATTCCTTTTCCATCAGGGTGAGGCTGTCGGCAAGGCGGGAGATGGTGCGCGCGATGCGTGCTTCGTTGTAGGGCTTCAAGATATAGTCGAAAGCTTCCAGCTCGAAGGCCTTGACGGCGAATTGTGAGTAGCCCGCCGCGAAGACGACCTTCACCGGGAGGTCCATGCGGACGATTTCTTTCGCACATTCGAGCCCGTTCATGAGAGGCATCTCGATGTCGAGAAAAAGGATATCGACATTCGGATGTGTTTTCAGAAAGGCGAGGACTTCGCGTCCGTTGCCGTAATCTCCGACAACTTTGACGCCGGGGATGTTCGAGAGTTCATAGGTCAGCTCGCCGCGGGCCGGCAGTTCGTCGTCAGCGACAAGAGCACGGATTTCTTTCATGGGGTCCTCCTTTGGGGGAATGGGTTGGGGTTTAAGGTTCAAGGTTCAAGGTTCAGGGTTCAAGGTTCAGGGTTCAGGGCTAGCCGCGGGACGTACTGTCCCTTGATTGTGAATGAATGCTTTGCTCGAATTAGGAATGAAGGTGGCGGCTTCGCCGCGTATATATGGGGCGATGCCCGAAAGCGGCATTTCAGTCACCAGCCCCTAATCCCTAATCCCTAGCTACTAGTCACTAGTCACCAGTCACCAGTCACTAGCTCCCAATCCCCCTTTCCTCTTACCGCCACTATCCGTTATGATAGGGCCATAATAACAACAAGGGTAATGAAAACCTGCATACTTATTTCTGTACATACCTATTTTTATTGAAAGGAAGTCCATTCATGTTAGAAATCAAACCATGCAATAAGAACTGGCACACCAGAGGAGACGATACCGCAGCACGCATTGCAGCTGCCGCTCCGTATGCAGAGGGAAAGATCGTTGACGCAGCCAATACCGTCAAAGTCCTTGAAGCGGTCCTTCGCCCGGGCGATAAAGTCAATATCGAAGGGGACAACCAGAAACAGGCAGACTTTTTGGCTAAGAAACTGTGCGAAGTGGATCCCGCCAAGGTTCATGACCTCCACATGATTCAGTCCACCCTCTCCATTCCGGAGCATCTGGATGTCTTTGATAAAGGCATCGCCAGAAAGCTGGACTTCGCTTATGCCGGCAGCCAGGGCAAGCGTCTGGCGCAGATGGTCCAGAATGACGGTGTCGAACTTGGCGCTATCCATACCTACCTTGAAATGTATTCCCGCTACTTCATCGATCTCGTGCCGAGAGTTTCCCTCGTCTGCGCTGACTATGCAGATGCAGCCGGCAACATTTACACCGGCTTTTCCACAGAGGACACCCCGGCGATCGTCGAAGCGACGAAATTCAATCAGGGCATCGTTATTTTCCAGGTCAATCAGATCGTTGGTAAGCTCCCGCGTGTCGATATCCCGGCTGACTGGGTCGACTTCGTCGTCGAAAGCCCGACACCATACATGCTGAACCCGCTCTTCACCAGAGATCCGGCAAAGATCCAGAATGAACGTATCCTCAAGGTTATGATGGCGATCCGCGGCATTTACGAAGAATATGGCGTCAAAGTCCTGAACCACGGCGTCGGCTTCGATACCGCTGCTGTCGAGCTGCTGCTCCCGACCTTCGGTGAATCTCTGGGACTGCGCTGCAAGATCTGCACCCATTGGGTACTGAACCCGCATCCGACCCTGATCCCGGCTATTGAGACCGGCTGGGCGCAGGCCATCTACTCCTTCGGCTCGGAAGTCGGCATGGAAGAATACATCAAAGCCAGAAGCGACGTTTTCGCTGTCGGTCCGGATGGTACCATGCGTTCAAACCGTGCTTTCTGCCAGGCTGCCGGTCACTATGCCGCTGATATGTTCATCGGCTCCACCATGCAGATCGATCGCTTTGGCAACTCTTCCACTGCGACCAAGAACAATGTCGCAGGCTTTGGCGGCGCTCCGAACATGGGCTGCGATGCCAAAGGCCGCCGTCATGTCACTCCGGCATGGAAAAAAGCGGGCGAAGAAGTGGCGAACCGCTACGAACTCATGGGCGACCGCAACCGCGGCAAGAAGCTCGTCGTCCAAATGATCACGACCGTCTCTGAAAAAGGCTTCCCGGGCTTCGTCGATCAGCTCGATGCCGTCGCTCTGAAGAAGAATGCAAACCTTGATCTCGAACCGATCATGATCTACTCCGATGATCTCACCCACATTGTTTCCGAAGTCGGCATCGCGTACCTCCACAAGTGCCACAACATGGAAGAACGCATGAATGCGATCCGTGCGGTAGCAGGCAAGACGGAAGTCGGCAAGCTCGAAGATCCGGAGATCACGAAGAAGCTCAGAAAGGAAGGCATCGTCAAGCTGCCGGAAGATTTCGGGATCGATCCGTCTCAGGCGACACGCGACCTCCTCGCTGCCAAGAATATGAAGGACCTTGTGGACTGGTCCGGCGGTCTTTACAACCCGCCGGCTAAGTTCAGAAACTGGTAATGACAGCATGGAAAAGGCGATGTGAAATAACGATCATCTCATTTTCGCGTTCAATCTGACGCGGGGGACTTGCAGGTCTCATAGGAGTGACCGGGAAACATTATCCCAGTTGTCTTTCATGCCATGGTCACCCTATCCGCCCCTGCGGGGCACCTTCCCCTAGAGGGGAAGGCTGCGATACGAGAGTACCATCTTCTAAAAAAGGCGGCAAAGCCGCCACGAGAGCCCTGAACCCTGAACTCTGAACTCTGAACTCTGAACTCTGAACTTACGTCTACCTTTTCTGTCCTTGACTCCGGATAAGCGCGTCTGCTACACTGACTGTATAAGAAGCGTTTGGCCCCTGTAAATCCTCCACCGGCTTGCCGGTGGTTGGGGCCCCGCTTCTTTTTTGATTACATGAGTCGATTCCCCCGCGGGAAGCGTGGATTGAAATTGCTTCACCATTGATGACATTGAACAGCTCATGGTCGCTTCCCCCGCGGGAAGCGAGGGACAGAACCTTTGGCAGTTCCCGGGCTTTTCTTCTGCCTCTCCGGCCCCATTGCCTCTTGACAAAAGGGGCTTTGTGAGCCTATACTAAGCTAACTTCTAACGAAAGGAGAGGGAATGATGAGACTGGCTTCCATGAACGCAGGAATGGCATATGATGTCTTTGGCTGGAGCTATTATTATGGCTTCGGTTACTTTTGCTACGCCCGTGATGAGTCCCGTTCCCTTTCCAGATAAGATATTTCCAGAATGAAAGGACAGACTCATCAGAGCCTGTCCTTTTCTTTTATGGAGGATGGAAGGATAGGAGTTAGAAGAGAGGGGACATGGGTCCCGGAGAATTGAAGGAGCCCTTGGGAAGGGCAGAGGAGGAACATCATGATTATTGTAATGAAACAGAATGCACCGCTTACGGCTATCGAGTCTCTGGAACAGGAAATGAGGGACCGCGGATTCCAGGTGGACCGCAGCAAAGGTTCCAGCAAGGTGGTGCTGGGTCTGGTAGGCGATACGTCTGCCCTGGACGAAAGGGATTTCCTCAGCAATCCATGGGTGGACAAGGTCATGCGGGTACAGGAGCCCTACAAGCGGGCCAGCCGCGCTTTCCATCCGGCCGATACGGTGGTGGATGTGAAGGGCGTGAAAATCGGCGGTAAAAAGCTGGTGGTCATGGCAGGCCCCTGCTCCATTGAAACGCCTGAGCAGATCGGCGGCATCGCAAAGGCAGTAAAGGCTTCGGGGGCAGCGGTGCTCCGCGGCGGCGCTTTCAAGCCAAGAACTTCCCCCTACTCCTTTCAGGGGCTGGGGGAAAAGGGGCTGGATCTTCTGATTTCTGCTGCCCATAAGGGAAACATGCCGGTGGTGACGGAGCTCATGAGCGCCGATAAAATCGGTATGTTCCTGGAAAAGGGCGTGGACATCATCCAGATCGGCGCCCGGAATATGCAGAATTTTGACCTCTTGAAAGCGGTGGGCCGCCTGAATGTGCCGGTGCTCCTGAAGAGGGGCATGTCCGCCACCATCGAGGAATGGCTCATGAGTGCGGAATACATTATGTCCGAAGGAAATCACAATGTGATTCTCTGCGAACGGGGCATCCGCACCTTTGAAAAAGCCACCAGAAATACGCTGGATCTGTCGGCGGTGGAAGTGGTGAAGGAAAGAAGCCACCTGCCCATTATCGTTGACCCCAGCCACGCCACAGGCCATCGGGAAATGGTGCCGTCCATGGCCATGGCAGCCATTGCTGCCGGCGCCGATGGCATTATGTGTGAAGTTCATAATGATCCGGAACATGCATGGTGTGATGGAGCGGAATCCATTACGCCAGAGACTTTTGATGACCTCATGGGACGGCTGAAACAGCTGGCTCCTATTGTGGGAAGGGAATTGTAATCAGAAGCCCTGCATGTTCTTTCGGAGTGGAGAAAAGGCAGGGCTCATGGGAGCTCTGCCTTTTGCAACGTTTGGGGGCGATTGTGGCATTGGCGGGATCGGGACCTGGGCGGAGCTTTCCAGTATTCCCGTAGGGGCCTGCGCCTGCGGCGCAGAGGGGCGTATGGCATCCATCGGGCCTTTGGCCCTCGGTGCCAAGGGTTGTGTTCGCTTCGCTCAAGGGGCAGCTGCCGTGGTGGGCGCTTTTAGATGCGCCCTCTTATGGAAAACCTTTACAACCGCCCTGCGGGCGATGGAGATTCCCCCTTTGGTGGCTAACGCCACCACCTTTCCCCCGCAAGCGGGGGCACAACAACCCGTGCTTACTGTAGAGCCATTTATGAAGAGAGTGTTTCGCGGTGTTTTATTCTTCCCCCTGAATAGGGGTGGCAAGGGAACACGATTCGTAAGGGAGCAAAGCGACCTGAGAATCGTGTGACACGCTTTCCCGTGGAGAAGTCCGGCGCAGCCGAAAAGGGGGAGGCGAGCGTAGCGAGCCAATCACCAGAGTGCTTATCATGCCATATGATCCATAAAGTCAATCCCGTAACGCTGACTTTATAAGCATTGCCCGAAGGGCAATCCACCACCTTCAGCGCTGTAGGCGCTGTCGCCCCCTGAGCGAAGCGAACACAACCCGCCGCCGACAGGCGGCCACAACCTTCGGCCCGGAGGGCCGTCAAACTTAAGAAACTTAAGAACCCTCGGGGCGAAGCCCCGTCAACCCTCACGCCGCAGGCGTGTCCATTTATCCCCTTGTTTCCTGGGCGGAAAGGATTTTCACGCCTTCCGAAGGATGAGCGCCTTCATCCGCCATTTTCCGGGCCACCGATTCCGTAGGCACAGGGGCCATGGCTTTGCAAAGCCCCAGACTGCTGGCCAGCTGAAGCAGTTTCACCGACACCGTTTCAGCCGGCCTTTTGGCATGCTTCCGAATCAGGGACGGGGGCCGGAGAATGGTAAGGCTGGGAAACTGGAGAGCTTCCACATCCTTTTCGATGAGTCCTTTTAATTTCAAATAGAAAAAACGGGAAGAACTGTCTGCTCCTACCGACGAAACCAGCACCATATGGGGCACGCCGTTTTCCCTGGCCGCCCTGGCAAAGGAAAGCTGGTAGTCGTGATCTACCCGGTACTGGGCTTCTTTAGACCCCGCCTGTTTCAAAGACGTACCTAGGGCGGAGAAAAGAACATCCCCCTGCACCAGATGATGCCAGGTGTCAGGAAGGTTGAAATCAACGATAAATGATTGGATTTTGGGATGGGTAAACCCCAGAGGACGACGGGTAAAGGTGGTCACCGTTTCATAACGGTCATCATAGAGAAGCGTTTTTACCAGATCCTGCCCTACCGCTCCGGTGGCACCGATTACAATGGCTTTCATGGGGCCTCCTTGCAATTATGAACGATTGGCGTGAATCATTTCCTGCACTGCCCGGAAATCGGGGTCCCTGTCAAAATCATAGTTTGACTTTTCCCCCACCTTCCAGCGAATCCACACAGCGCCGTCAGCCATGATTTCAGAAGAAAGGGCCCTGAAACGGAGGGGCTGGTCTTTGGAAAGGCCTTCCTTTGCCATGAAAAGGGTCTGGGTATGGCAGCTGCCGTCGGCGGCAGGCGCTATGACCTGGCTCACCTCATCTGCCAGTCCGTCCTGCAGGAAGCTCCAGTTCAGCACGCCGCCGCCGCCCAGAATCATGGTGTCCACATGGAGGAGGTTCTTGATTTTCCTGCAGGCCAGGGGAAGGTCCACCTTGTCTTTGCCGCAGATCAGGTAACTGATACCTTTCCGGCGGAGAAAATCTTTGTACCCCATGGAAGCAGATTCCGTCAGGATTTCCACAATGTCCATGGAAATCCCGTTTTCCTCGGCCCTCTTTTCCTCCCAGGCCAGTTTTCCCTCCCCGTCCACCGCTATGAGGAAGGGCCCCTTGGCGCCGGTAAGGAAATCTCCCTCCGGCAGGGGAACGGCATTTTCATAGATTTCCGGCTTTTTGTACAGGGTCCTGTTGTCATCGATGGTGGTACGTCCCATGATGATGGCTTGGAAGTTAAATTTCCTCTGCACTGCATAAAAGGAATCCTCCACACCCTCCGGGCCGGGGAGCCACAGATACTTTCCCATGATTTTGCCGTCCAGGCTCGTTTCCATATGACAGATAATATAAGGTCTTTCCATGATGGTCTCCTTCCTTCTGGGAAAACAGGTCCGCTAGAAGCGGCGGGAAGCATTGTGTATAGATACCGCAGATTTATCGTTAAGGAAAATACGCAGAAAATGGAATCATCTCAAATTTGTCTTTTCCATTTTCTGTGGTATAATGAGCATAGAAAGAGACAGCTGGCATCCTGGGGAGGAAACGGCTCTCTCATAATTTTTTAGATTTGAAAGGAGCCTTCCAAGCCATTGGATGGCTTTTTTCAATTGCTACTTTTTAATAAGCGCAATAATGGCGACCACTAAGGCCGCGAAATTGATGATGACCATAAAGGCCTGATACAAATCTTGGCTCATAGTGAATCACCTCCTCTTACAGGAAGTAAGAGAAAGCCCTGCCAGCTGTCTTATATAAATATTAACATGTTTTTTAGAGATTTGGCAAATATCTCAAAAACAGGATAAGTGTACATACGATATATCCATAGTATTTATGATTACACCCGCAGGGCGCTGAATCTTTATTACTGCGGCGGAGCCGCCACCACCACCCTCAGCCCGTTAGGGCTGTCGCCCCCTGAGCGCTAGCGAACACAACCCGCCGCCATCAGGCGGCCACAACCCTCGGGGCGAAGCCCCGTCAACCCTCACACCGAAGGTGTGTCCATAAGGCAAAGCCGCTTCCCAAAGTGATACAATATATACAGGAAATGAGCCCTCACGGCTCATACTGTCAGAAGGAGGTTGACACAAATGGAAATCAGAAAAATTACCATTGCCGGCGCCGGTACCATGGGGTATTCCATGGCGGAAATTTTTGCGCGGAAGGGCTATGAAGTGATTCTCTGGAATCACCGGGATTCCACGCTGGAACGGGCGAAGACGAAGATCGCGCCGGACATGGTGAATCATATTTCTTACACCACCGACCCTGCGGCCTTCCGGGGACGGGATCTCATTGTGGAAAACATTGTGGAAGATCTGGCGGCCAAATCAGAATTCTACAGAACCTATTCTCCCCTGGCCGATGAAAAGACCATCATTGCCACCAATACTTCCGGCCTTTCCATCAATGCCCTGGCGAAGTTGGTGAAGGGGCCGGAGCGTTTCCTGGGTATGCACTGGTTCAACCCGCCCACTCTCATCCCCCTCATTGAAATCATTAAGAACGACCATACAAAGGCGGAAGCGGCAAAAACCATTTATGACCTCTCCCTGGCCATCGGGAAGAAACCGGCCATTGTGGAAAAGGACGCTCCCGGCTTTGCAGCCAACCGCATCCAGCTGGCGGTGATCCGGGAAGCCCTTTCCATGGTGAAGAAAGGAATCATCAGCAAAGAAGGGGCAGACGCAGTCATGAAGTACGGCCTGGGCTTCCGCTGGGCCTGCCTGGGCCCCCTGGAAACCGTGGACTTCGGCGGCCTGGACGTGTTTGCCCATGTGAGCGAATACCTCATGGCGGATCTGGAAGACAGCCACGAAGTGCCGCTCCTTCTGGCGGAAAAGGTGAAGGAAGGACATCTGGGCGTGAAAACGGGCGAAGGCTTCTACAAGTATGACGGTGATAAGGCAGCGAAATCCACAGAGGAAAGGGACAGGAAATTGAAAGCCCTCTATGAGGCGCTGTATAAGTGAGTGAACTAGTGTACTAGTGGGCTAGTGGGACAGTGGGACAGTGGGACAGTAAGCTGCGTTCTACCGGTCATTCCGGACAGAAAAAAGGATGCCGCTGGCGCGGCAGGTTGTGTAGAAGGGTTGTGTTTGCCGGCGCTCAGGGGGAAAAGTCCGGCTTCACTGGCCCCCTTCCCACGCAAAAAGGCCGCGGATTTTTCCGCGGCCTTTTCTGCTATCCATCAGCCATCGACGAGATCGCCGGTTTCCACTCTCCGGAGGCCTTCCAGGGGAAGGGAGGAGAGACCTGCCAGGGCGCTGCCTGCGTCCAGGAGTTCCTGGTCCGTGGCGCCCAGCTTGATCTGCCCCAGGGACAGGGTCTTTACGGAGACCTTGCCGGAAGCGGTGGTGCCGTTGTTGAAGCGGATCTGGAGTCTAACGTCGGATACATTTTTCTTTGCTGCCATAGGATGACTTCCTTTCTTTTACACTACATGAAATAATCAATGAAATGACTGCCCTTAGGCCAGCTCTTCTTCAGAGGTGGTGACGATGGCGGCCTTTTCCAGGTCGGTCACATCCACCCCTCCGTTGGTGATGAGGACGGGCACCATTTTGGCTGCTGCCAGTTTGGCTTCGTCCAGGGTGAGGTTGTCCCTGGGGCTGGGCAGATTGATGGTGAGGGTGGAGGTGCCGTTGGTCTTGAATACGAGTGCCAGATTTTTCATGAAATCTACTTCCTTTCTTCTAAAAAATGGAATCGGGAGAGAAGCTTAGAAATCCGCCGCCCGGGCTGGCGGCTCTCTTTTCGCTTCTCTGGCTACATAGTCTTCAGGAAAGAAAAAGTGTCTCATGGGAAGTACAAATTTTTAAATTTTTATTTCAAATAAAAGAAGAACCGGGAAGGAACAGCAGTCATTCCTTCCCGGTTCTCTTTGCAGTATGCCTCTTTTCTTAGTGAGCTGGTTGGCTAGTTAGCTAGTGAGCTAGTTGGCTAGTGAGCTAGTTAGCTAGTCCACCAGTCCACCAGTCCACTAGTCCACCAGTCCACTAGTCCACTAGTCCACTAGTCCACTAGTCCACTAGTCCACTAGCTCACTATTTCACAAACTTTCTTCCTTCTTTCCATGCCTTCCCTACGGTACGGACCACTTCCATGTAGGTGCCGTTGACGCCGTCGAAGGCCAGGGGGCGCAGTTTGGCGGGGTCCGGTTTCCCATCGGTCAAAATGGATTCTTCCGCCAGAATGTGGACGATGCTGCCTACCACGTGGAAGTCTTCTCCTTCAGGGATGAGTTTTTCCACTTTGCATTCAAAGGTGAGAGGATATTCTTCAATCACCGGCGCGTTCACGTATTCGCTCTTTGCGGTGTGGAAGCCGGCCCTGCCGATTTTGTCTTCCACGGTGTTTCCGGAAACGGTGCCGAAGTAGTCGGACTCCGCCATGGTTTCCATGGTGGACATGCTGACGGTGAAGGCGCCGGTTTCTTTGATGTTTTCCATGGTTCTGTGCCGGTGATCCAGCATGATGCCGATTTTATTCGTGTCATATATGCCGGCCCAGGCGGCGGTCATGGCGTCGGGGCGTCCATCTTTGTCGTAAGTGGCAATGACGATGGCGGGCTGGGGAAAAATCCAGGAAGATGGTTTGAATCCTTTTTTCATATTGATTCCTCCTTATGGAAATGAAATTTGATTTCTTTCTTTTATTCTACCATTATCGTCTATGAGAGGAGAAACATGTAGAAGGGAATGAAGAAGACGCCCAGAAGGAGGGAGAGGCAGTTGATGGTAGTGGAGTATTTGGCGTCGGCGCCTACGGAGGCGGCCAGGATGGTCATGTTTGTCATGGCCGGCATGCCGGACTGCAGGAGAAATACGCGGGCGCTCATGGGGCTTATGGGAATGAAGGGAAGGAGGAGCCAGAGGCAGAGGGGGGAGAGGATGAAACGGCCTGCCATGGCGCCGGCCAGGTCCCGGTCCCAGTGGATGGAGGAAAGGGGGATTTCACTCATCTGGATGCCCACCACCATAAGGGCCATGGGGGTGGCCATATTTCCCACATACCGGCAGGCGGTCAAGGCAAAGGAGGGAAGGGGGATGTCCAGAAGCACCAGCACCACGCCGGCCACGAATCCCATGAGCGGCGGCGTGCGGAGTTTCTTCATCATTTCGCCGAAGGTAAATGTCCTTCCGCTTCCTGCGTCCTTCACGATGAGGTAGGCTCCCAGGCCCCAGAACATGGCGGTGTTGGCGATGTAGTACAGCATGGCGGAGGGCACGCTCTTTTCGCCGAAGAGGGCCACGTTCACCGGAAGGCCGATGAAAATGGCGTTGGCAATGCAGCAGGTGCAGGTGAAGACGCCCCGCCGCCCGGGCGAAATGTGAAGAATGGCCGCCAGGAGCCGCCCTGCCAGGTAGGCTGCAAAGATGGAGGCAAAGGGGAGGAGCAGATCCGGCGCCGTCTCGATGAGCTGGTCATGGGTGAAATTGGATTTCAAAGAGTAAATCATAAGGGGCGGCAGGGCCACGGTCATGGTCAGGCGGGTGAGGTCCTTCCCCGCCGTTTCCCAGAGCCATCCGATTTTGGCCAGATAAAATCCAAGTCCTGCAATGAGGACCACTTCAAATATGCCTGATAATCCCTGTAAAATGGCGTCCATGGTTGATTCCTTTCCGTGAAATGGAGGTGCGCTTCCGTGTTGATTCCTTTACAGTATATCCCTGTCCATCTTATAATAATAATATAGATTTATGATTTCACTTATTCCTTTATTTTATTAGTTACATTCCTTTCTTACATAGGGTGATGGGATATGAATCTTGAATTTTACAGAAATTTCATTGCCATGGTGGAAGCCGGCGGCATGAACAGGGCTTCCCGGGAAATCCATGTGGCCCAGCCGGCGCTGACAAGGCAGCTGCAGGTCATGGAAAAGGAGTACGGCGCGACGCTGGTGAAGCCCAGGAAAGGCCGCCATGCCCTGGAGCTCACAGAGGCGGGGTGGATTCTCTACCGCCAGGCCCGGCAGATCTGCGAAGCCGACGGCATGGCCCGTTCGGAAATCGCCGCCCTCTCCGAAGGCCTTTCCGGCACTCTCCACCTGTCCATTTCCCCCTCCCTTATGCCCATGGTCATTGAAAAGGGCATCCGCCCCTTCCACGAAAAATACAGTGACATGACCTTCCGGCTCCGGGAATCCTACCAGCTGCCGCTGGCGGAGGAAGTGCGCCGGGGCATTTCGGAAATGGGCATTACCAATGCGCCCCTTCCGGATCCCTCCCTCTTCCGGGTGCTCCATGAAGAAACCTGCACCCTCATGGCCGCCGCCCGGAGGGACTCCCATTTCCTTCCGGACAGGGAAAGCCTCAGGCCGGAGGATCTGGCTTCCGCGCCCCTGGCCGTGAGCCGGAGCACCGAAGAGGCGGTGAAACAGTTCTTTGGTGAAAAGGGACTTCGGGCCCCCATCCTCTTTGCCGTAGACGCCCGCTCCTCTGCCCTGGCCATGGCAGAGGCAGGCCTTGCGGCTGCCGTCATCACCCGGGCTCCCTGGGAAAAGGGGGAAGAGGATATGGTCCTCACCCCTCTGGACAGCCCCTCTTCCCGCCAGTCCATCACCTTCTTCTGCCTGAAGGATCATCACCTCTCCAAGGGCATGGAACGGTTCCTTGCCTGTCTGGAAAAAGAACTGGACACGCCGGTGGCGTGAAAGTTTCCTTCATCCTGCTGCTCCCGCCGACCGGTATATGGACAGTGGAATTACTTGCGGCATGTACCGAAATCCTTCGCTGACGCTCAGGATTCTGTCTGTGGAAGGCGGGAAGTCTGACGTCTGACCGTCTGATGTCTCTTATGTCCGGGGATACCGCCGGAAACCTCCCATGGAGGCGATAGCCACAGGATAGCGGGGAGATTTCTCCATTCTCCTCTGCTGCGGCCGAAATGATGCGGCGCCCAATCCCCCAGTCCTCAACCCCCATTCCCCATCCGTGATACAATAGGGGAAAGCGGATTCATCATACGGTTTTTCTATCAAAGGAGCATATATGCGTATCATTGTCATTGGCGCAGGCCATTTGGGCTATATTGTTTCCGATTTTCTGGTTAACGAAGGTTATGATGTGGTGGTGGTGGACTCGGACGGGGAAAAGCTGGAGGCCATCCGGAATGACCTGGACGTGCTCACCATCCAGGCCGACGGCACCAGTCCTTCCTTTATGCGGAGCCGGGATGTGGCGGGAAGCGATCTGCTGGTGGCGGTGACCGCCATGGACGAGGTGAATATCATTGCCTGCATACTGGCGAAGAAAAACGGCATCCCCCATACCATTGCCCGCATCCGGGATCCGAAGTTCCTGTCGGAGCCGGTGGACTATATCAAGGAAAATTTCGACATCGACCTGGTGCTGAGTCCGGAGCTGATTACGGCCCGTGAAATCAGCCGCCTCGTCATGACCCCTTCCGCCATTAACGTGGAGGATTTTGCCGGCGGGAAGGTGCGGCTTCTGGAAACGAAGATTTCCCCCCGCTCGCCCATGGCCCACAGGGCACTGAAGGACATCACCCTGCCGCCGTCGGTGCTGATCGCCCTTATTCTGCGGGATCATCACATGATTATCCCCCATGGCAGTGACCGCATCCTGCCGCTGGATAATGTGTATTTCCTGGGAAATCCCGATTCCCTGACGAAGATTTCCGCCCACAGCAATGCCAAGTACCAGAAACGGACGCAGAATGCCCTTATTATCGGCGCCGGCCGCACGGGGCAGGCGCTGGCTCCCATGCTGGAGAAGCAGGGCATTTCGGTGAAGGTCATCGACAATAATGAGGACCACTGCCAGGAAATGGCGGGCAAGCTGAAAAAGGGGATGGTGCTCTTAGGCGACGGCACGGACATCGACCTTCTCACCCAGGAAGGGGTGTCGGAGGCGGATACGGTCATCTGCACCACCAAGGATGAAAGGCTGAACCTGATGATGGCCCTTCTGTCCAAGCACCTGGGCGCCGGGCAGACCATTGTGCGGGTGACCCGCACCGAGTATATTTCCATCATGCAGCAGGTGGGCATTGATATCGTCCTGTCCACCCGTCTTCTGGCAGCGGCGGAGGTGCTGGGCTTCGTGCGGAGCGGGAATGTGGTGTCCGTGTCCCTCTTGGAAGGGGCCCGGGCGGAAGCATTGGAAATCGTCATTCCTGAGAGCTCCCGGGCTGCCGGCGTGCCCCTCATGAAGGCGGGCATCCCCCGCTCCTGCTTGGTAGGCGCCTATGTGCGGGACGGGAAAGCGTCCATTCCTGACGGCCGCTCCGTCCTTGCTGCCGGTGATAATGTCATCCTCATTGTGGAAACGGACCACGTGCAGGATGTGATTTCCTATTTCAAAGGAAGGGATTGACATGAATCGTAATATCATTCTGGCCATGCTGTCCCGCATTATCCTGGGTGCCGGCGTGGTGCTGCTCCTTCCCATGCTCCTGTCCCTCTACTACGGGGGGCCGGTGCTGTCCTTCCTCCTCCCTGCCGCCCTGTCCTTCCTTCTGTACCTGATTTTCCGGAAGAAGGGGGTTTCTCCCAATGACAGCCTCACGCCCCGGGAGGGCACTGCCATCACCGCCCTGACCTGGCTGTCGGTGTCCCTCATTTATGCCATTCCCTATGCCCTGTCCGGCGCCCTGTCGCCGCTGGACGGGCTGGTGGAGAGCATTTCCGGCCTCACCGGCACCGGCGCTACGGTGATGGATGACCTCACCATTCTGCCGCCGTCCATTCTTTTCTTCCGGGCCATGACCCACTGGCTGGGCGGCCTGGGCATTATCGTCATTTTCGTGGCCCTCTTCCCCCAGGCAGGGCGGGGCACCACGAAAATGGTGAACGCCGAAAGCACGGGGCCCACTTCCTCCAAGCCCCTTCCCCGCATCAAGGAAACGGCCATGGCCCTCTTTGCGGTGTACTTCTGCTTCACCGCCGCCGCTGCCGCTGCCTACATGCTCTGGGGCATGGGATTTCTAGAGGCCCTGGACCATGCTTTCTCCACCATTGCCACCGGCGGCTTTTCCACCAGAAATGAAAGCATTGCCTATTACCACAGCGCCTCCCTGGAAATGATTATCACCTTCTTCATGGTGATTTCCAGCGCTAACTTCGGCATTTATGTGGATGCCTGGAAACGGGGACTCCACGTCATCTGGAAGGATACGGAATTTAGGGTGTACCTGGCTCTGGTGGCAGGGGCGGTCCTGCTTCTTACCACCTCCCTGGTGCTGCAGGGCCATATGCCGCTTCTGGAATCCCTCAGGGAAGCCATTTTCCATTCCGCCTCTCTTTCCTCCACCACCGGATTTGTGGCGGCGGACTTTGACCAGTGGCCCTCCTTTGCGAAATTCATCATCCTCCTTCTCATTATCGTAGGCGGCTGCGGCGGCTCCACCGCCGGCGGCCTGAAGGTAATCCGCCTCATCCTCCTCTTCAAATGCTTCTCCGCCATCCTGAAGCTCCATATGCATCCCCGGGCCATTTTCCACATGACCGTCGGAGACGAGCGGTTCTCCCGGAATACGGTGCTCCAGGTGCTGGCCTTCTTCTTCATTTACATGGCCCTGTCCGCTCTCTGGGCAGCGGGCATGATGTTTGACGGCCTCGCTTTCATGGATGCCCTGGGCGTGTCCCTCTCCACCATGAGCAACGCCGGCCCCGCCTTCGGCCAGTTCGGCGCCACCTGTACCTACGCAGCCCTGCCGGATTTCTCCAAAATTATCGTGTGCCTGTCCATGCTCTTCGGCAGACTGGAATCGGTAACCCTCCTCTCCATCTTCATCCCCTCCTTCTGGAAACGGAGCGGATGGTGAGAATCAGATGTCAGATGGTAGACGATAGAAGTTAGAAGTCAGACGTCAGGCGCGCAGCCCCATAACCTTTTCAATGAACCCATCAAAAAAAGCGTGAAGCCGAAGCTCCACGCTTTTTTGATTTTATTTCCGGTCTCCGAAGAGGCGGAGGAGGTAAATGAAAATGTTAATGAAATCCAGGTACAGGGTGAGGGCGCCCATGATGGCCACCTTCTGTCCCTCGTCGGTGGCCCGGGAATGGTAGGTAAGGGCCAGCCGTTTAATGGACTGGGTGTCATAAATGGTGAGGCCTGTGAAAACCAGGATGCCGGCGTAGGAAATGAGCATCTGCAGCAGGGTGCTGTCGAAGAAGAAACCTACCACCGTAGCCAGGATGATGCCGAAAAGGCCCATGAGGCACATATTTCCCATTTTGGAAAGGTCCGCCTTGGTTACATAGCCGTACACTGACATGATACCGAAGGTGCCGGCGGTCATGAAGAATACGCCGCCAATGGAGGACAGGGTATAGGTGAGGAATACCGCCGACAGGGTAATGCCGTTCAGCACGGAATACACCAGGAACATGACCGCCGCCGTTTTCAGGGACATTTTCCCCATGGCAGACGACAGGCGCCATACCAGGGCAAAGGTGGCAAGCACCAGCACCAGGGTGCCGGTGCGGCTCCCCATGAAAAGCCCCCGAAGCAGGGCGTTATCCGATACGAACCAGGCGCTAAACCCCGTCACCACCAGGGCAATGGCCATCCAGGCATACACATCTTTCATCAGACCGGGCATATTGATGGAAATACTTTTTTCCCGTTCCGCAGTGAATTCATCATACATTGGACATACTCCTTTCTATTATGATTATAGGATTACAGCTTTCTGCTGTATTTCTATTGTAGCACAATCCCGAAAGTTTCATAGCCTTATGCGGGCTACATCATTTTTAAATCTTTATAAACAGGGGGGACGACCCACTGTCCCTGCTGGTCCATGAGTCCCCAGCCCTTTTTGCGGCGCACCGGCGAAAGGCCGTGGCGGAAGGGGCCGCCTGCCTTGTCTCCTGAGGGAAGGACAAAGAGGACGCGGCCATCCCTGTCCAGAGCTTCCGTTTTCTTCCCGTTCTCCATCCAGGTCATGCCGCTGCCACCAAAGGGCTCCATCATGGCGCTGCGGGGAAGTTCCCGGATTTCTTTGCCTGTATCTGCCGTGGCCAGCACTGTCCGTCCGTCGATTTCATAGAGGAGACGGTTTTCTCCCAGGAAATAGAGACGGTCATAGATGAAATCCTTCACCCTCATGCCGTCCGCCAGACGGAAGGCGCCCATCTTTCCTGTCCCTTTGTCCCGAAGGGTCACAAGCCCTTCCCTCTCATAGAGCAGGCCGCCGGACAGGTCGTAGGAGCCGGGCGGGATGACATCCTGCCCTTCCCGGTTCACAAAGCGGAGAAGGCCCTTGTCCTTCACAAAGGCGCCCCACTCTGTCATGGGGTACACCTCATCGGAGCGGCTGTCAATGATGACATGGCCTTGGCGGTCCAGGTAGCCCCGCTTCACGCCGTCATAGGAAAGGGGCAGCATTTCATCGCTTCCGCCGTTTCCGCCAAGGCCGCCCAGCACAGCTCCCGCCAGTACGCCCCAGTTGAAACGGTTCACCTTCCGGCGGTACTCTGCCAGACCGTTTTCATAGGGCCCTGCGCTGTCAAAGTCGGCGGTGAAGAGGAGCTTTCCCGCCTCGTCAATGGCGCCCTTCCTTCCGTCAGAAAGCTCCACGAAGGCAATGCCCTCGCTGAAAGGAGCCAGCACCTGCCGGTACAGGGGCGCCGTTACCCTTTTTCCATCTTCGTCCAGAATGCCGTACTTTACCTTGTCCCGGTAGAAAGAAGGCCCCTCTTCCCTGGGAGGCGCCGCCGGCTTTCCGTCAGCGGTGATATAGGAAAAGCTCTTCTTTCCCTTCACCCGGAAAAGGCCGTCTCCCTCATAGCTGATGGAGCTGTAGACAGGAGGCACCACTTCCTCTCCCTTTCGGCCCAGAAGGCCCCAGCCCTTCTCCCCTTTGACAGCAGCCAGTACGCCGTACTCATAGGCACTGCCGCTGTCCCTCAAGACGGAAGCGCTGGGGAGCTTATTCTTGGTGAGATAAGGGTACACCATGCCGCCGGCAGAAGGCGCCGAAGGAAAATCGACGGATACGTCGGAATGGGTGGTGGTTTTTGACGATTTCTCCCTCGTCTCTGTCCGGCTCTCCGATACGGCAGTGGAAGAGCCTTCCCGGTGGATGTGGGTATAGGAAAAAGCCGGTTCCTCTCCCTGTATAGGAGAAAATGCAGCCGGCAGGAGCAGGAGGGATGTGATAAGCAGAATCTTTCCGGTTCTGTAGTTCATAGAGCGTCCTTTCTATTAAACGATGATTTTCGATATTGTATTTCTATTATACTAAAATTTCCTTTTCCTGTAAACACTGCCTGCCTCCTCCTGTGATACAATAAAGAAAAAGGAAATATTCCTAAAGGAGGCTGCCATGGATATTTCAGAAGAAATCACTAAAATGAATCTTTATAAAACCTTTGAGCCCTACATCCAACCATCGGTGACCATGAAGGAAAGAATGGACGGAAACATCCGCCTCACCGAAACGGCCCCCGAAGACGCCCGCCAGGCCCTTTCCAAGTGGAAGGCCATGAAACTGAAACAGCGCCTTTTTTAAAAGTTTAAGGAGGAAAAACATATGGACGCCACCCTCGACAGCGAAGACATTGCCCTTTTGAACCGGCTCTCTGACAAACAGAAAGACTACGCCCTCACCCTCTACACCGCCAGGGAAAAGAAAAAATCCACCGCCTACATCCTGTGGATCCTCTTCGGCGTGTACTACTTCTACCTGGGCCATCCCTTCAAGAACATACTCCTGTGGCTCCTCTGCTTCTGCGTCATCGGAGAAATCTGGTGGATTGTGGACCTTTTCCGCATGTCCGGCATGGTGAAGCGGAAAAATAAGGAAATCCTGATGGAATGCATCAAAGAAGCGGTGCAGCTCTACCCCGCCCCGCCAGCGTCGGATACCTATGCATAAAACAAAAACACGAAAAAAGCCGCCAGGGAAATGCAGCAGCATTTTCCGGCGGCTTTTTCCGGTCAATCACGATGTCTATGGGTATTATACCATATGTGAGTGATCTAGTGATCTAGTGATCTAGTGATCTGGTGAGCTAGTGATCTAGTGATCTGGTGAGCTAGTGATCTAGTGAGTGGGAAAAGGTAAAGCGCGTAACATCTTTGTCCCTTGAGGGGCCATAGGGTGTACGAGGCTTCAAGATGGAATGATACTCTACGCTGAACTGACTGCCAAACGGCAGCCTCCCCGCCGACCGGTATTTAATGACTGTTGTCTCATATGCGCCGCGTGCCGAGATTCTTCGCTTCGCTCAGAATGACCATGCCGGTGGGAAGGAAACAGCGCCCAGCGCCCGACAGACAGCGGACAAGTGAACCGCCGTCAGCCGCCAGCCCACTAGTACACCAGCCTACTAGTCCACTAGCCCACTATCCTCACTCATTATTCGACATATGGGTCTTGTCAAAAATCAGGAAGCAGATGGAGATGATCATAGCCACTACGGTAGCCAGGCCCATGCCTTTCAGCTGCACCGGGCCTACTACGATGGTGGCGCCGGAGAGGCCGGAAATCATGGTGACTGCCGTTAAAATCAGGTTTCTGGATTTCGTGTAGTCCACCTGCTTTTCGATAAGCATGCGGATGCCGGAGGCAGCGATGAAGCCGAAGAGGAGGATGCATACGCCGCCCATGACGGGGGTGGGGATGGCGTGGATGAGGGCGGCAATCTTGCCGATGAAGGAGAAGATAATGGCAAATACGGCGGCGCCGGCAATGACCCAGGTGCTGTATACGCCGGTCATGGCCATGACGCCCATGTTTTCACCGTAGGTGGTGTTCGGCGTGGAGCCTACGAAGCCGGAAATGATATTGGACAGGCCGTCGGCAAAGAGGGAGCGGTGCAGGCCGGGATCTTTGATCAGATTTCTTCCTACAATATCACTGGTCACAAAGAGATGGCCCAGGTGTTCCGCAAAAACCACGAATACCGCCGGCAGAATCATCATAATGGCGGACAGATTGAAATGGGGAGAATAGAAGGTGGGGAAAGCCACCCAGGGCATTTCTTCCACATGGTGGAAATCCACTACCCCCATGAAGACGGAAAGGACGTAGCCGGCAATGACGCCGATGAGGATGGGGATGATGGAAATGAAACCTCGTCCCAGCACCGTAGCCAGGATGGTCACCACCAGAGTAAACATGGAAATGGTGATGGCCGTGGCAGACGACATACCCTGGGGTTCGCCGATAAAGCCGGACATGGTCATGGCCAGGGGCGCCAGCTCCAGCCCGATGATGGCCACAATGGCCCCCATGGCAGCCGGCGGGAAGAGCACATCGATCCAGTGCACCCCTGCCTTCTTCACCAGAAAGGCCAGGAAAATAAAGCAGAGACCGAAGGCAATGAATCCTCCCTGGGCGTCGGCATAGGACATACCCGCCGTGGACGTCACCGCCAGCACCGGGGAAATAAAAGCAAAGGAAGAGCCCAGGTAGGCAGGGAGCTTCCATTTGCAGATGGCCAGGTACAGCAGGGTGCCTATGCCGTTCATGAAAAGGCAGGTGGCAGGGTCCACATTCAAAAGAAAGGGAACCAGCACCGTAGAGCCGAACATGGCAAAGAGATGCTGCAGGCTCAGGGGGATGGTGGGGAGAATGGGAAGCCGTTCCTCCACCTCAATAATGCGTTTACTCATTTCTTCACTTTCCTCTCCTGGGAAGCGCTGATTCATTCATTGTTTGCTTTTATTCTTGAACTTTTATGCAATGCAAGGAATAAGGCGACGCGAATAGCCAGCTATTTAAGGGGCCTCATGACGAAGCAGTGCATAA
>DCJJ01000059.1:27567-27687 GCA_002320515.1 Dialister sp. UBA1703
TCCGAATCACTGTCAAATTTTCATCTCTCCCATTTTATTCTTTTTGAAATAGAAATGCAAGGGGCAAAGGGGCCGCTTGGGAAGCGCTGATTAAAAACTGTCTGCTTTTATTCTTGGATT
>DCJJ01000171.1:0-314 GCA_002320515.1 Dialister sp. UBA1703
AGGAAAGCGTAGAAACCTATTCTGCCCCCTGCATAGGGGTGGCAAGGGAACACGATTCGTAAGGAAACGAAGCGACCTGAGAATCGTGTGACACGCTTTCCCGTGGAGAAAGTCCGGCGCAGCCGGATAAGGGGGAGCCGCGTAGCGGCTAATCACCAGAATGCTTATTATGTCATATGACACTGAAAGTAAATCCCGTAACGCTGACTTCTTCTAGTGTGCTAGTGATCTAGTGTACTAGTGTGCTAGTTAGTTGGTGTTCCAGCTGGCTAGCTGGCTGCAGTCCGGAGGGTTCCCCCTTTGGTGGCTGGCGC
>DCJJ01000171.1:355-5440 GCA_002320515.1 Dialister sp. UBA1703
GTCCTATGCAGGACCTCCACAGTGGCACTATAACCCGTGCTTACTGTAGAGCCGCTTATGAAGAGAGTGTTTCGCAATGCTTTATTCGCCCCCTGAGCGAAGCGAACACAACCCGTCTGCACAACCCGCGGCGTCAGCCGCGCCACTTTTTTATAATTTATAATTTGCGGCGTCAGCCGCCACCACCACCCTTTGAACCTTCTGAACCCTTTGAACCCGGGCGCCGAAGGCGCCTGAACCTTCACGCCCGCAGGCGTGTCCACGGGCGAAGCCCCGTCAACCCTCACGCCCGAAAAAGCGTGCCTTCCCCCTGTACTAAAGTACAGTTTTTTTCTTCTTTTTTTCTGCTATACTTAAAATATCAGAGAGTGTTTTACTTGCCTTACACAGGGAGGGAGACCATGAGGAAGGAATGGATTTTTGGGAGAATGGCCTTTTGTATAGCCCTGCTTTTATTTTTTCTTTCCCCTCTGGCTATGGCCATGGATATTGTGTATGACGGCAGGCTGGGGGACGGATACGGGAAAGTGCTGTCCATGGAGGAGGGGCTTTCTTCTTTCCATGTGAGGAAGAACAGCAGCTATGTGCTGGAAATCATGAATCAGGATGATGTGGCGGCGGTGGAGACTTACGATTTCCAGGCCCGATCTCTTATGACAAACCGAATCATGCCTCTGTACTGGTATTCCCACTATACGGTGACCATGGTGCTGGCGGTGGCAGACGGGATTCCCTATGAGGTGAAGGACTGGAAAGATCTGACAGTGTATCCGCTGACCGTAGGGATTCCGGTGGATACGGTGACCAGGGATCTTTCCATGATGAGCTTTTCCTATGGCCTTTCCGGTGAAATGGATCTGTCTGCCGGAGTCGAGGCTTTGAAAAAGATACATCAGGAGGGACGTCTTCGACTGGATGCCCGCTATGCGCCTGGCTATTACCTGCAGACCAGCCGCCGTGAGGAAGCGGATGTGTATATTGTTCCCGATGTGGAGGCGAGGCGCTGGGTTTGGGAAGGCAAGCCTTTTCATCTGGTATATCCAAAGAGGGGAACCCTGTCTTTCAAGAAAGGACTTCTTTCCAGGGAGCCTCTTCTCCTCAATGAAAAGCAGATAGAGAGCCGCCTCTGGCAGGAGGGCTATTCACAGAGCTATCACGGAAGGACCATCCGCTACGAGGAAACGGCCGGTTTCCTTAAGGAAATGGATGATGCAGGCTATTATTTGAAATTTAAGATCCTGGCGCCCTATTCCCTGTATGCACTGGTCTCCATTCCCAATCATATACTCTATTTTTCCATGCTTTTTCTGACGATTATCTGGGGCAGGAGCCTTCGAAGGCGTATGAAGGGGACGGAAGGGGAGTGGATCATCCTTTTCATGGTGATTCTCTGCTTCTTCTGGCTTTTTTTCCGAAGTATCATTGCCGCTCTTCCTGGTGAAATGATCACCATACGCCGGTATAACTGGTATTCCTACTATGTATATATGGCTCTTCTGACCACTCTCATTCTTTGTCTGGCCGTAACCGGCTCCAGAGGCCGGGGGCAAGGCAGATGGCCCTTGTGGCTGAAGGGGACGGCGCTCCTGAATGTATCGCTGGCCCTTGTGATTATGACCAATGATTTTCACGGCGCCGCCTTTTCATTTCCAGAAGGCCTTCCAAGCGCCCCGGATATCCATATCTATCGGTGGGGATACTATGCCCTCTCGGCGGCTTATGCAGGAGAGCTGCTGGTTCTGGTGTTCTACCTTATCCGCAGGGCAGTGAAAAACCATGTGGGAAATATAAAAATCTTTCTGCCGGTGGCAGAGCTTATTCTCTACCTTTTTTATGTGGCCGCCTATGCTCTGGGCATGAAAGTGGCTGTGGCTACCGACTTTACACTGATTACCGTTTTCTCCTTCTTCCTGTGGATAGAATGGATGATTGACTCCCATATGATAGAAGGAAACGGCAGCTATGAAGATTTCTTCAACTATTCTTCCCTGGCCCTTGCCATCAAAGACAGCAGGGGGAGGACCCTGTATCACTCTGTAGGACCAAGAATGAGGAAAGAGGACTGTGAAGTGAAGATTCTTCCGGTGCAGGGCGGGACAGCCCTTTTGTATCGAAATGTGAAGGAAATCAGAGAAAAAAGGCGGCAGATGGGCCTTGTGAATCAGGCCCTTCGCCGCACAGCGGACATGCTGGAAAAGGAAGGTGCCCTCAGGCGCTCCTATATCCGTTTGGCTGCGGAATGGAAGATTTATAGAGAATTGGAAACCATTGTGAAGAGAAAAAGCCGTCTCATCCTTCGTCATGCCTCTTTCCTGCAGCATGCCCGGCCGGGAAACGAGGCGGACGAAGCGGTATTCCGGCTGAATGTGCTGGCCTGCTATGTAAAAAGGCGGTGCATCCTTTTCCTCAAAGGAGCGGAAGGTGGAAAGGTGGACTGCCGGGATTTCCAAATGGCAGCGGAAGAACTGTTCCGCTACCTCTCTCCCGGAGGTGTCCGTGCCGTCCTTCATTCCGAAGGGGCGGCGGGCATCCTTCCTGCCTCTTCTGTCCTTACCTTCTATGATTTTCTGGAAGAATACCTGGAAGGTGCAGTCCTGGCCGGGGCGGTTCATATTTCCTGCCACCTGGATGTCCATCCCCATGGCAGCCGTCTCTCCCTGATGGCAGGAGAATCTTACTGGGTGGAATCTTTCATAAAGGATATGGAAAGGGACAGCCGGTTCACGAAAGATGGTATATCCATAGGCACCAGGGACCTTGGATACAGCCTCTGCGCGGAAATCTGCATCACATATCCTGAAGAGAAAACCGGGAGAAAGGAGAAGGACCATGGCTAATCTGTACATACTGCCGGACTCCTGGCTCATCGCCCTGACCCTCTGGACATTCCTCTCTCTGGCAGCGGAGTCCTTCCTTGTTTATTACCAGAGCCCCCTTCCTTCTTTTCAAAATACCAGACAGAGACTGGTGGAAGGGGCGCAGCTCCTGCTGCTTCTCCTGATTTTTGACCTTCTCCATGACGGCATGGGCGGTCACAGCACCGGCGTTACCATGATGACAAAACATGAAGCGCTGAGGACGGTGCTGGTAGTCCTTACCTCAGCCCTTTTTCTATACGGCGGAAAAGAGGACAAAAGAAATTATATTCTCTCCGCCGCCTCCTTCCTCATCCTTCCCTTAAACCTGATGCTCATGCTCCTCATATGCAATGTAAGGGAGGCTGTCCTCATTTCCCAGTCCTACCGCCAGTACCATGAAGGCCTCACCAGCCTTGCCATAGAAGAAGCCATCAATAAAATGCCCGAAGGCATCTTCCTTACCCGGAAAGGAGGAGAGCCGGTGCTCATCAATAACGCCATGAAGCAGTACATGGCGGACATCCTTGGAAAAAATGTGTCTAGCGGCCGCCTTTTCTGGGAGGAAATAGGGAAAAGAGGGGAAATCTTTGAAGAGAAAGATGAAATCATCTGCCGCCTTGAAGATGGCAGAATCATCCGATTCACCAGAGAACCCTTCATCACACCCACCGGCTTCGGATGGCAGATCACCGCCGCTGATATTACGGAACTGGAACAGATGAACCGGCAGCTCTACGAAAAGAACGAAGCCCTGCGGAAACAGAACGAAAAAATGAAAGATCTGCTAGACATACTGGTGCCCCTGGAAAGCAGAGAAGCCCTCCGCACCATCCGTTTCAAAATCCACGACATGATGGGCCAGCGTATCAGCTGCCTCCAGCAGATCCTTAACAACAGGGACTATAAAAACTACGGCTCCATAGGCCGCATGCTCTCCCGCCTCCTGGAGGACATGGAAAAAGAAATCAAAGTAAAACCGGACCTCATCTTCACAGAACTCCTTGGCACCTATGAAAGCCTGGGCATCCGATTTCATATCAAGGGAAAACTTCCTGAAGGTGCAAAGGGCAGCCTTTTCGTGGAAATCCTCCGGGAAGCGGCGGTAAACGCCATTATCCACGGCAAAGCAGATGAAATCACAGTAACCTTCGAAGAAGAAAATCACTATGCCATGACCGTCACCGACAACGGCACGGGCAGCAGCGGCCCATTGAAAGAAGGCGGAGGACTTTCCTCCATCAGAACCAAAGTAGAAAAAGAAAAGGGCACCATGGCATACACCACCGGATGCCCCTTTATCCTCAAAGTCACCATTCCTGTAAAGGACAGTCTTTCCTCATAAACGGTAGAAAATTTTAAAATTGACGCCTGCCTTTTCTATGATATGATAAAGAGAAGGGGGTGTCCTATGATACGGGTAATGATTGTAGATGACCAGAGGATCCTGCTGGAAGGCCTGCTCCATCTATTTGAAAAAACGGGAAAAATCGAAGTCGTGAAAATCCTGCAGCTCTCCGAAGTGGCAGAAGTGGCCGCCCAGGTTCTGCAGCCCGACATCATCCTCATGGATATCTGCATGGAAGGCCGTACCAGCGGCATTGAAGTCACCAGACGTATCAAAAAGGCGCTTCCCCGGCAGAAAATCATCATCATGACCGGCTTCGCCGACGTCCATTTCGTAGAAATGGCCCGCGAGGCAGGCGCAGACAGCTTCATCTACAAAGAAAGCAGCGCCGCCGACTTTGTGGACACCATGGAACGCACCCTCAAAGGAGAGCACCTCTTCCCCGACGTGAAAGAACGAACCACCTTCGGCCTCCATCACGCCCGCCTTACCAAAAGAGAACTGGATATCCTCCGCCTGGTATGCAGAAACAAATCCTACCAGGAAATCGCTGACACCCTCCACATCTCCCGAAGCACCGTGAGCTTCCACGTAAGCAACATGCTTGCCAAAACAGGCCATAAAAACCTGGTAGGCCTGGCCGTAGAAGCCGCAGAAAAAGGCTACGCTGCCAACACAGACAAATAAAAAATCCGCCGAAAGGCGGTTTTTTTATTGGGGCCATGCAGCAGCGGAAGGGGCGGTTAGAGAAGACAGAAAGACATCAGAAGCTATGCGTGTCATGGCGGCGCTTCCCAGTATTCCCGAAGGTTGACACGCCCTTACGGGCGTGAGGGTTGAGCCAGCCGCCGGGCCTTTCGGCCCTGGGCTGCCAGGGTTCTG
>DCJJ01000170.1 GCA_002320515.1 Dialister sp. UBA1703
ACGCTTTCCCGTGGAGAAAGTCCGGTGCAGCGGTATAGGGGGTGGCCGCCTATGGCGGCCAAGTCACCACCATGTTTAACACGATTTATGCAGCAGGAAGCTCATCCCGTAACGCTGACTTCATAATCATTGCCCGAAGGGCAATCCTTTCCCTTCGAACCTTCTGAACCCTCTGAACCCTCACGCCGCAGGCGTGTCCAATGGTTATCCATAACCCTCGGGCCCGGCGGGCCCGTCAAACCTAAGAAACTTTGCACCGACAGGTGCATCAAACTTAAGAACCTTTCGCGCCCAAAGGGCGCAGAACCCGTAGCCGCCAAGCGGCCACCTTTTATCCCCTGAAATACCTCTTTGCCAATGACCAGGCGAAGCCGAAGGATTTCTGGAAGAGCCAGAGGTAAAGGGCTTTCCTGGGGTGGAGAAGCCAGTAGGCTTTGGTAATAGGGGAGAGGGGCTTTAAAATATCCGGTGCAGACGGGTCAGCAGCCGTTTTAGCGGTTATGGCTTTCTTTGCCTTTGGCTTCATTTTTCCGGAAACCAGGGCGGCAGCCAGGGCGAGGAGCAGTGCTTTCATCAGTTTGTTCATCATTATCCCTCCTGTGAAAACCTTTATATCTTATCTTAATCATAGCAGATTCGGGAAAAGAGTTCAAAAACGGGGGACTTGATAAAATCTTTGTTTCTATATCGCCTCTTGTGGTATACTTTTTAGGGAGAATTCCTTATTACTACTTATGAATGCTGGAGGATTTTATGAACGCTGATTCTAATGTACTTCTTTTGCCTTTGTGCTTTTTCGGATTATATATGATCCTGGAGGCAGCGGACTGGGGGCTTTGTCTTTCTGCGCCCTTGGTATGCCGCAGCCGGGAGGAGAACCGGGCACTGCTGGGACTTCTCCGTCCCTGCCTGGATGGCAATGAGCTCTGGTATTTCCTGGGGCTCTTTATGATGGGGGCGGCCATTCCCGGCGTTTCTGACAGGGTGTTCCATTCGGAAAACATCGTCCTTATTGTACTGGTGGCTGCCGGTGCCCTTCTTCGCATGGCTGCTTCCCTTCTCAGAAATCAGTTTTCCGCCTCCGGCGTTATGAAGGGGGTATCCCTCTTTTCCTATGCGGCGCTGGCGGTAATGGGACTGACCGGATCCTCTCTTCTTATGGACGACGGCTCCAAGTTTTCCGTTCTTGGCATTTTCTGCGCTCTGTGGGTGATTCTGGCTGCTTTCCAGCTGGGGACCCTTTACGGAGCGGTGAAGGCGGTGAACCCGCTGGCTGAACGTTTCCGTGCCGCTTTTCTGGTATCCAGCGTGCTGAATGTGGTGGTGTACATCATTCTGGCCATCCTTTTGAAGAGCCATGCCGGTGATTCCAATACCTATGGCAGTTTCTTCTGGATCAGTCTGGTGGCTACAGCCATCCTGTTCGCCGCATCCTTCCTTCTGACACGCATGCGTCATGTGAAGGTGGGGCTGGCAGCGGCTTATATTTCCTCTTTCTTTGCCATTGCTATTTACCTTTCCGCCTTTGCTGCCGTTCTTCCCACCATTTTCACTGTGGAAACCGCTTCCCTGAAACAGGCCATGGACGGCATGCCCGGCACGGCCCTTCTGGTGATTGCCCTGGTGTGGAGCCTGGGCTCATTCCTGTGGCGGCAGATCCGGAAAAAAGAATATTACGAATGGAAGGATCATATTTAAGAAAGGTGTATTTACATGGGTGAACTTTTCAAGACACAGCATACCATCGATGAAATGCTGGACCGCATGGGTGTGAAAATCGTACTGGACTCGGAACATCTGACAGAAGAAGATAAATTCGAGGCAGAAAAGCAGGGATCCTCTGTGGTTCTGAAAAAAGTGGAAAAGAAGGATTCCGATCACAAGGAATGAAATAAAAAGCAGGCCGGCGCCTGCTTTTTTTATTGTATCTTTTGCTTCCTGCCATCGTCGCCGCGAAGCGGCTATCCGCCACCCTCTGAACCCTGTGAACCTTCTGAACCCGGGCCACTCTGGGGCCCCATGAGCAATCCTTTCCTTCACCCCTCTGAACCCTCCCGTATTCCCACTGGAACAATTATTCTGCTTTGTGGTATAATGAATTAAGAAAAAATGTTCCAGGGAGGAAATCATGGATATCGGAGATAAGCTTGATATATTGGCGGACGCAGCGAAATACGATGTATCCTGTTCATCCAGCGGCTCTTCGCGGGCCAATGCGGGAGGTCTGGGCAGCGGCCACAAAAGCGGTATCTGCCACACATGGACGGCAGACGGGCGATGCGTGTCCCTTTTAAAGATACTGATGACCAATTCCTGCATTTATG
Source organism: Dialister sp. UBA1703 (assembly GCA_002320515.1). Lineage (GTDB taxonomy): Bacteria > Bacillota > Negativicutes > Veillonellales > Dialisteraceae > Dialister. The sequence continues at coordinate 2,325 of DCJJ01000170.1, forward strand.
ACTGTGAATACTGCGTGAACCGGCGAAGCCATGATACGCCCCGGGCTCTGCTGACGCCGGAAGAAATCGTCATGCTGACTGTGGAATTTTACAAAAGGAATTACATAGAAGGTCTGTTCCTTTCCTCCGGCATCATCCGTTCTCCGGACTACACCACGGAACTTCTGATCAAAACGGCCCGCCTCCTTCGAGAAAGGGAGCATTTCAACGGCTATATCCACATGAAGGGCATTCCGGGAACGGACAGGGCCCTTCTTAATGAACTGGGCCGGTATGTGGACAGGGTGAGCGTGAATATCGAGCTTCCGTCGGAAAAGTCTCTCCGCCTTCTGGCGCCGCAGAAGACAAAGACAGCCATCCTTGCGCCTATGCGTTTCTTCAAGGAATCCATAGAAGCTCGCAGGGAGGAAAAGAAACATTTCAAAAAAGCGCCATCCTTTGTGCCTGCCGGCCAGACCACCCAGCTTATTGTAGGGGCCAGCGGGGAAAGCGACCGGCAGATTCTGCTGCTCACCCAGGGACTCTACCGTAAGGCGGATCTGAAGCGGGTATACTATTCGGCCTACGTGCCGGTGATGAAGGGAAAAAATCTGCCTGCCCTCAAAAGGCCGCCCCTTTCCCGGGAAAACAGGCTTTACCAGGCTGACTGGCTCCTTCGGTTTTACCATTTTCAGGCAGAGGAAATCCTGACTCCGGAGGAACCGGATTTCGATGAGGAGCTGGATCCCAAGTGCACCTGGGCCTTAAGGCATCGGGAACTCTTTCCTGTGGAAATCAACAGGGCTTCCTATGAAATGATCCTCCGGGTGCCCGGTATCGGCGTGAAAAGTGCTATGCGTATTATCCGTCTCAGGCGGTATGGAAATCTATCCTTTGATGATTTAAGAAGGATAGGGCTGGTGATGAAAAGGGCCCGCTATTTCATCACCGTTAACGGCAGGTACTATGGCGGGTATTCGGTGGATGACAAGAACCTTCGGAATCATCTCATATCGGAGACGGCGGCCAGGGAAGTGCGGGAGATGAGTCTTTTTGATACCCAGGTATAGGGAGGGATTATGTATTTTATCTATGACGGCACCTATCCCGGCTTTCTGACAGCGGTGTATGAAATCTATCACTTTGGCACCGGAAAGCTGGAAGATATCAGAAGGGATGATGGGGAATCTACCCTTTTTGGCATGACATACCTGGTGGATACCCGGTTTCTAAAGGCGGAAAAAGTGGCTGCTGCCTTTGAGAAGAAATGCGGGAAGAAAGCTCTGAGATGGATGTACCGCGCCTTTCTTTCCAATTTCGAGGGAAAGGATATGAAAATTTTCCTTTTTATAAAGGAAGGGTTCAAGCTGGGAAAGGGAATCTATACCCGGCAGAAGGAGCCCTGGGTACAAGACATTCTTTCCATGTGCCGGGCCGTGGGGAATGAAACGGAAAAATTCCGGGGCATTCTCCGATTCAGTGAACTGGAGGATGGCACGCTCTATGCAGTCATCCGGCCGGATCATGCCATCCTGCCCCTGCTGGCTTCCCATTTCAAGGACCGGCTGTCAGGAAAATGCTGGGTTATATACGACATCCGGCGCCGGGAAGCGGCGGTCTACGCAAAGGGCCGTGTTTCCATCGTACAGATAGAAAATGTGCCGGAGCATATGAAGTACAGCAGGGCAGAGGAAGATTTCCGTCAGCTCTGGAGAAACTACTATCGTCATATGGGAATTGAGGAGAGGCGGAATCCAAAGGAAAGGAGGAATTTTATTCCTAAAAAATACTGGTCCGGTCTCACGGAAATGGAAGACATGTATAATCGTGAAGATTTGCCGCTAAAAGGGCTGGAAGAAAAAAGAGGCCCGGCTCCGGAAAGATGATTTCCGAAGACGAGCTGGAAGGGGTGCTTCATTCTGTCAGGAAAAGGCTGGGGAAACAATGATTTATTCCGCTTTCGGGGTATTTTTCTTACCGGTCAAAAAATGGAGGCATTCATAGCCTGGGCGGTAAGCTTCGGGGACAGCAGATGCATCCCGGGCAGCCTTTGTGGTTCCTGCTTCAGCGGAGGTCCGGTAGTACCAAAGTTTGTAGTCCACCACGTTCATCATTTCCTCAAGCTCCCTTTTCTTTTCCTCCAGAAGCTCTTTCTGGCGGGTAAGAATGGAAAGCCTGGTCCGGATGGTTTTGTCGCCGTCAACCGGCAGATTCATGAAGATTCTAATGTCCTTCAGGGAGAGCCTTGTCTTTTTTAGACACTGGATCAGGCGGAGTTCCTCTATATCTTCCTCTCGAAAAAGACGGATACCACTGGAAGAACGCTTCAGATTGGGGATGAGTCCTTCCTTGTCATAGTAGCGGACGGTAGAAACAGGAATTCCAAGAATTTTGGCAGCTTCGCCGGCAGTATACAGCATCATACCACTCCTTTTGAAAAAAACACTTGACTTGAAGTTCACTTTAGCTTGTAGAATAAGCTATCATAGATTTCATGTCAATAGGGATTGTTATTTCCCTGGATCATAGATAAGGAGTAAAAGAAATGAAAAGAAAATGGATGGCCCTGGCACTGGCCCTGGGCCTTGCTGCCGGTATGGCAGGATGCGGAAATCAGTCCGCCCCCTCTTACCGCCAGGCCTCTTCCGGCCCGGTTTCAGAAACCATGAACCCCTATAACCTGCACCAGGTGGTGGCAGAAAATAACGAAAAAGGCAGAACCATTATGTGGGAACTGCCTTCGGGAAAGGATAATTCTCTGGAATACAGGAAAAAGGGGACCCATACGGTCTACACCGTTCCTGCCTCCGGCAAACCGCTGGAAGGAAACAGGGGTATCAAAAACGGTATCGTATATACGGCAAAGCTGGATCATCTGGAAAAGGGAGAATCCTATGAGTACAGAACTAGGGAAGGAAACAGCGTAAGTGCCTGGTACCCTCTGTCCACCGATGACGGCGGCTCTTTCAAAGCTATCGTTACTTCAGACTCCCAGAGCTCTGACTATAGCGACTGGGAAAACCTGATTCACCATGCATCAGATGCCCATAAGGATGCGTCATTCATGATAGTACTGGGAGATCTGGTGGACAATGGAGACGATGAATACCAGTGGCAGACCTGGTTCAAGAGCGTAGAACCTACCGCCTCCCGCATTCCCGTGGCACCGGCTCTTGGAAACCACGAAGCCTATTCCCTGGACTGGAAAAATCATATGCCAAACCGCTACCTGACCCATTTCACCCTGCCGGATAATGGAAACAAAGACTTAAAAAACCACTACTATTCCTTCGACTGGGGAAACGTGCACTTTACTGTGCTGGATACATCCCTCAATGAAGAAAAAGAGTGGCTTCCGGATCTGTATGAAAAAGAAAAGGCATGGCTGGAAAAGGATCTGAAGGGCACAAAGAAAAGATGGAAAGTGGTACTCATGCATAAAGACCCTCTGCAGTATGGATTTTCCGATGAAAGCAGGCCTCACAGGGAAGAAGGGTTCTCCGAAGAGGGGGAAATCTTCATGCCCCTCTTTGATACCTGCGGCGTGGACCTTGTCATCTCCGCCCATCTTCATACCTACCGCGATAGAGGCCACATCTATGACCTCAAACGTTCCGAAAAAGGTCCGGTCTACGTTATCGACGGCCTCTCCGGCAACGTCCGCTACCCCGGACTGTGGAAAAAACACGAACTGGATGAATACGTGGCACCCCAGCCGGAAACGGATAACTATTCCATTTTGGAAGCAGACAGGGATACACTGACCCTCACCGGCTATCTCCCCGACGGTACCAAACTCCATGAAACCGTAGTGAGGAAAGGAGAACAGGGATAGAAGATAGGAGAGAGAGGTTAGACATCAGAAATCAGACTTTCTGTCGGCTGTCCGCTGCCCGTTGACCGCCTTGGTGGGCATGCAGCCGCAGAGCGGCTGGGATCGAAGATCGGGATCGAGAATCGGGGGCCGCCTGCGGCGGCAGGTGGTGAGCTGGTGAACTAGGGAAGCGCTGATTAAATCGTTATCGGATTTCATTCTTGCATTTTTATTCAATGCAAGGAATAAGTCGACG
>DCJJ01000130.1 GCA_002320515.1 Dialister sp. UBA1703
AGGAAAGCGTAGAAACCTATTCTGCCCCCTGCATAGGGGTGGCAAGGGAACACGATTCGTAAGGAAACGAAGCGACCTGAGAATCGTGTGACACGCTTTCCCGTGGAGAAAGTCCGGCGCAGCCGGATAAGGGGGAGCCGCGTAGCGGCTAATCACCAGAATTCCAATCAAGCCTTATGACACAGAAAAGCAAATCCCGTAACGCTGACTTTATACTCATCGCCCGAAGGGCGATACCACCCCCTTTGAACCCTCTGAACCCTCTGAACCTTCTGAACCCTCGCGCCAAAGGCGCGTCCATAAAAACTTTTCTTTTTTCTTGCCAAAACAATATTGAAATTTACAGATATGCATGATATAATACTTTCAGAAAGTTAAATATGCTTCGCCAATCATGAATACGGTGGCGAGCAAATTCAGTATTATATATTTCCAAGGAGGAAACAATTATGTCTTTAAACGGTAAGAAAATCAGCGAATTCCAGGTAAAAGCTTATCAGAACGGTGATTTCATCGATGTAAGCGACAAGGACCTCATTGGCAAGTGGAGCGTTCTCTTCTTCTATCCGGCAGACTTTACCTTTGTATGCCCCACAGAACTGGAAGATCTCCAGAACAAATATGATGAATTCAAGAAAATCGGATGCGAAATCTACTCCGTATCCTGTGATACCCATTTCGTTCACAAAGCATGGCATGAATCTTCCGAACGCATCGGCAAGGTAGAATTCCCCATGATCGGCGACCCCACCGGCAAGCTGTCCAAGGATCTGGACATCTATATCGAAGCGGAAGGTCTCACCGAAAGAGGCACCTTTGTTATCAACCCGAAGGGTGAAGTAGTGCTTTATGAAGTCAGCGCAGGCAACATCGGCCGCAATGCTGATGAACTTCTTCGCAAGGTAGAAGCTGCTCAGTTTGTTTACGAACACGGCGATGAAGTATGCCCCGCTAAATGGCATCCGGGCGAAAAGACCCTGAAACCGTCCTTTGATCTGGTTGGCAAGTTATAATTTCAGGAGGCATCATGGATACAGTTTATGATGCCATAATAGTAGGCGGAGGACCGGCAGGGCTCTCCGCCGCTATTTATATGGCAAGGGCACGGTTTCATGTACTGGTCATCGAAAAAGAAAAGATGGGCGGCCAGATTACCATTACATCGGAAGTTGTCAACTACCCCGGCATTTTCCATACCAGCGGTGAGAAGCTCACTTCTGAAATGATCCGACAGGCTAAAGCCTTCGGCGCCGAATTTCTCTCTGCTGATGTGACAGGCCTTGAACTGGAAGGAGACTATAAGACCGTCCATACCAGACGCGGCGACTTCAAAGCGCTCGGTATCATTTATGCCGGCGGCGCTCATCCAAGACTGGCAGGCTTTACGGGAGAAACAGAATTCAGAGGCCATGGCGTAGCTTACTGTGCTACCTGCGACGGCGAATTTTTTACCGGCCGCACTATCTTCGTCATTGGCGGCGGTTATGCAGCTGTGGAAGAGGGCCTCTTCCTCACAAAGTACGGAAAGAAGATTATCATGGTTATCCGGGGAGATGATTTCTCCATCGACTCCGCTGCAGTGGAAGAATTGAAAGAACATCCCCAGGTTACCATTCTCTACCACACCCAGGTGGAAAAGGTGGAAGGGGACAGCGCTGTCCGCCGGGTAGTACTGAAAGACAGGAAAACCGGTGAAGAAACGGTGTATACTGCCGATGACGGCGATTTCTACGGCGTCTTCGTCTTCGTAGGCTATGCGCCGGAAAACGGCCTTCTTCAGGGCAAAGTGGATCTGAATCCCCAGGGCTATGTCATTACCGACAGGGACCAGAAAACAAATATTGATGGCGTCTATGCTGCCGGAGATATCTGCGTGAAAAACCTCCGCCAGGTGGTGACCGCCGTATCTGATGGTGCCGTGGCAGCTACATCTTTGGAAAAATACCTGGGCAGTCAGTACAGAAAACTTCACATGAAACGGACCTACGTGAAAAAAGTGGAACCCAAAGAGGAACCCAAAGCAGAGGCAGCGAAAGCAGAAGAAGGTGCCTTCCTGGACGACGATACCAGAGGAGCCCTGAAGCCGGTGCTGGACCGCTTCGAAAAGCCAATTACCCTTCGTCTCTACAAAGACGATAGCGAACTTTCCTACGAAGATGAAAAGCTCCTGAAAGAACTGGCGTCCCTTTCTGATAAAGTGTCCTTTGAAATGAAAAACGCTGAGCCGGGACTGGAACACACCATCTCCATTGTCAGAAACGACGGCACAGAAGCAGGTCTCTACTTCCACGGCGTCCCCGGCGGTCATGAATTCAACTCTTTCATCCTGGCCATGTACAATACCGCCGGTCCAGGACAGGATATAGGGGAAGATAATGAAAAGCGCATTGCTGCCATTCAGGATAAGAAAGACGTGACCATTGCCGTCTCCCTCTCCTGCACCATGTGCCCCGACCTGGTAGCTGCGGCAGAACGCATCGCCGCCGCCAGCGATAAAGTCACAGTCCACGTCTATGACCTGGCCCACTATCCGGACCTCCAGAACAAATACAACATCATGAGCGTTCCCTGTCTCATCGTCAATGGCGGAGATGTTCACTTCGGCAAAAAAGGTGTTGCCGAACTGCTGGATATTCTGGGATAAAATAAAAACCTGCTCTTCGGGGCAGGTTTTTTATATGGACAAGCCCCTTTGGGGCTTGAGGGTTCAAGCGCCTTC
>DCJJ01000055.1:0-8704 GCA_002320515.1 Dialister sp. UBA1703
GATTTAATCAGCGCTTCCCTAGACGATAGTTTCATGAATCCTGTTCAATGAGTTATATCCCCGCTGCCTTTGTAGTCACTTCACGGGAAGGCGGAATGAGATTACAAGAGTAAGATAAGTAGAAAATAAGAATTAAATGAATAAAATTTGAAGGGGCCGTTATAGTTGAGAAAAGTCTGCCCCATGGCAGCCTTCGGGCATTAAAATTCATTGACAAGGGAAAATGGAAATATTAGAATAATTAAGGAACGTAAGCAATAGAGATTTCATTGTTGCAGGGCTTGTGCATTGGGAGCGCAGGCTTTTTTATCTCAAGTGGGAGAGGAGCGGCCATGTCTGCTGAAAGAATCCATATTTCTGAAGACATACAGAGCAGGAAAGCTGTGTTCTGTTCGCCTGCCTCTCTTTTTGCTGAAACGTTGTATCCAATCGGTGTAAACTCCTTTTGCGGGAATCTTATGACTATGAGTCATTTTTCTGCAAAGGGAGATTTTTTTTGAGATGAATGTCTCAATGAGGGAGGAAATTGACAAATGCATGTTGGAATTGTTATGGGCAGTGATTCCGATTTACCGGTCATGAAAAAGGCCTTTTCCATTCTTGATGATTTTGGAGTCACCTATGACGTCACCATTGCTTCTGCTCACAGAACGCCGAAGAAGCTGGCTGATTTTGTGGCAGAGGAAGAAAAGAAGGGAGTAGGGGCCTTTATCGCCGGCGCCGGCATGGCAGCAGCCCTTCCCGGCGTAGTAGCCAGCCTGACGCTGAAGCCGGTTATCGGGGTTCCCCTTTCCGGTGCGAAGCTGGATGGCATGGATGCCCTGTTTTCTATCGTGCAGATGCCTTCCGGTATTCCGGTGGCTACGGTAGCCATTGACGGCACCAAGAATGCCGCTTTCCTGGCTGTGGAAATCGGTGCGGTTTCTGATAAAGCACTCTTTGAAAAGTACAAGGCTTACCGGGAAAAGGCAGCAGAGGAAATTTATGCCAAGGATGCAAAGCTGCAGGCAGAACTGGGAAAGTAATTTTCCTATTCCACAGAAAATCATAAGATTATTATTTTAAGGAGAGAATCAAATGAAAGAATACAAACCTTTTAAATCCGGCAAAGTTCGTGAACTGTATGATCTGGGGGACAGCCTGGTCATGGTATGCACCGACCGCATTTCCGCTTTTGATAACATCCTGAAATGCCCCATCCCGGAAAAGGGCGTGGTGCTGAACCGTATGTCCAAGTTCTGGTTCGATTTCACAAAGGACATCGTTCCCAACCATATGATTTCCATTGATACGAAAGATATGCCCGAATTCTTCCAGACAAAGGAATTTGAAGGCCGCTCCATGAAGACCATGAAGCTGGACATGATTCCGGTGGAATGCATCGTCCGCGGCTACATCACCGGTTCCGGCTGGGAAGGCTACCGGAAGGACGGCAAGGTCTGCGGCATTGCCCTTCCGGAAGGACTGAAGGAATGCCAGAAGCTGCCTCATCCTATTTTCACCCCCTCCACCAAGGCACCGGTAGGGGAACACGACCAGAATATTTCCATGGAAGAAGGGGAAGCGTGGGTGAATAAGTTCTTCCCGGGAAAAGGCAAAGAATACATGGAAAAACTGTCTGAACTGACCCTTGCCCTTTACAACAAGTGCGCTGACTATGCTCTGGAAAGAGGCATTATCATTGCAGATACAAAGTTTGAATTCGGTCTGGACAAGGAAGGAAATATCGTTCTGGGCGATGAAATGCTGACTCCCGATAATTCCCGCTTCTGGCCGGCTAAGGGTTACGAAGCAGGTCATGGCCAGCCTTCCTATGACAAGCAGTTTGTCCGCGATTACCTGAAAGCTCATCCCGGAGACACCGTACCGCAGGACATTATCGATAAGACCATCGGTATCTACAAGGAAGCTTACGAACTCCTTACCGGTGAAAAGTTCTGATTGAAAAATGGACAGGCTCTGCCTCAATGGGGTGGCATGGGCCTGTCCCTGCGGAAAAGCCCCAGAATTTAGACTCCTGGGGAAGCACTGATTCATTCATAGANNATAGAGTCTGCTTTTATAAGAAATTTTATGCACTGCTTCGTCATGGGGCTCTTTAAACAGCCTTGCATTGCATAAAATTTCAGGAATAAAAGCAGACAATCATTGAATCAGCGCATCTCCAGGGAGTCCGAAGTATAGGAAAGTCAGGAGAATTCCGTAATGTATAAAAGCATGGAAGTATATGATGACAAGCCGCATGAAGAATGCGGAGTGTTTGGTATTTTTGACCGGGAGCTGTCTGCGGTGCATGAAACCTACTACGGTATTTTTGCCCTGCAGCACCGGGGCCAGGAAAGCGCAGGCATTACCGTTTCCGACGGAAAGTCCATGGAAACTTTCCGCGGCATGGGTCTGGTGACGGAAGTATTCCGCAACCTGCCGGAAAAGGAAGGCCACATCGGTATCGGCCACGTGCGGTATTCTACCACCGGCTCCTCCATTCCGGTGAATGTGCAGCCCCTGCAGGCTGACAGCATTGACGGGCCTATGGCTCTTGCCCATAACGGGAACCTGGTGAACACGAAGAATCTGAGACGCCGCCTCCTTCTGGAAGGTTCTACCTTCTCCACCACCATGGACACGGAAGTGATTATAAAGCTTTTGGCCAGAAGCCGCCGGGCTACGGAAGAGGAAAAATTCAAGGAACTGATGGATGAAATCCATGGGGCCTATGCCATCGTAGCCTGCACCAATGATGCTCTCTACGGCTGCCGGGATCCCTTCGGCTACCGTCCCCTGGTTCTGGGGAAAACAGAACACGGTTGGGTGCTGGCTTCCGAGACACCGGCGCTGGATGCCATTGACGCAGAGTTTGTAAGGGATGTTCTCCCCGGTGAAATCGTGGCCATTGATGACAGCGGCGTCCGCTCCACCATGTACTGCTCCGTAGGCAGCCACCGCCATGGCATCTGTTCCTTTGAATACATTTATTTTGCCCGCCCCGATTCCATTATGAACGGCCAGGACATTTACCAGGCCCGTCTGAATATGGGCAGAAAGCTCTGGGAAGAAACCCATTACGACGGCGATGTGGTAATGAGCGTGCCGGACTCCGGCAACGTAGCAGCCCTGGGTTATTCCGCGGCCTCCGGCATTCCTTTTGTTGAAGGGCTCCTGAAAAATAAATACATGGGCCGTACCTTTATCCAGCCGGGGCAGAAGAAGAGAGAAAGGGCTGTACGGATGAAGCTGAATCCCATCCGCATGAATGTGGAAGGCAAGCGCATTATTCTGGTCGATGATTCCATCGTCCGCGGCACCACCAGCGGTATCATTATCAACCTTCTGAAAAATGCAGGGGCGAAGGAAATCAAGCTGTGTATCAGTTCTCCGCCAGTACGGTACCCCTGCTTCTTCGGCATTGATACGGCTGAAAGAAAGCAGCTGATTGCAGCCAAGTATTCCACCGAGGAAATCTGCAAAATGATCGGCGCCGATTCCCTTCATTACCTGTCCCAGAAAGGACTGGCGGAATCGATTTCCAATATTAAGGCATCGGACATGTGCTTTGCCTGCTTCGACGGCGTGTACCCGGAAAAGGTACCCCATGACGGACTGGGCAGCATGGAAGATGAAGAATAGGGAGGAACCATGAGCGAAAAGAAAAAAGGCTTGACCTATGCAGAAGCAGGCGTAGATATTGACGCCGGCGAAAGAGAAGTGGAACTGATTAAGAAATCGGTACAGGCCACCTATACCCGTGGCGTTATGGGGGATATCGGCGGCTTCGGCGGCCTTTTCCGCCTGAAGGATGAACTGACGGAAGATCCCATCCTTGTTTCCGGCACCGACGGCGTTGGCACCAAGCTCCGCCTGGCCATCGAAATGGGCATTCATGATACCATCGGACAGGACTGCGTAGCCATGAGCGTCAATGACGTACTGGTACAGGGTGCAAGACCCCTCTTCTTTCTGGACTATATTGCCACCGGCAAACTGGAACCGGAACTGATGGCGGAAATCGTGAAAGGCGTGGCCAATGCGTGCATTGAGTCCGGATGTGCCCTCCTTGGCGGCGAAACGGCGGAAATGGCCGGCTTCTATGCCAAGGGAGACTACGATGTGGCCGGCTTTGCCGTAGGCATTGTAGACAGAAAAGACCTCATTACCGGTGAAGATATTGCTCCCGGTGATGTGATTCTGGGCCTTCCTTCCACCGGCGTTCACTCCAACGGCTATTCCCTGGTACGCCGCATTATCAAGGATAACGGCCTTTCCCTGGATAAGGTATATGGAGATATGGACAAGCCTTTGGGCGAAGTGCTTCTCACACCGACCCGCCTCTATCCGAAGCCTGTGATTCCTGTGCTGAAAGGTACCAAAGTAAATGGCATGGTCCATATTACCGGCGGCGGTTTCTATGACAATATTCCAAGAGTGCTTCCCAAAGGCACCCGGGCTGTGCTGGACGCAGAAAAATGGCCGCTTCTCCCGATTTTCCCATTCCTTATGAAAGAGGGGGGCGTGGAACCCCGGGAAATGTACCGCACCTATAACTGCGGTCTGGGCATGCTCCTCATTATGAACAGGGAAAATGCGGAAAAGGCTAAGGAAATCCTGAAATTCATCAATGAACCGGTGTATGAAGTAGGCGAAATCACAAAAGGAAACCAGGACGTAGTTGTGACAGGTGGTCTTTTCAATGAGTAAGAAGAGAATCCTTATATTTGCTTCCGGCAGGGGCTCCAATGCAGAGGCCATTCATGAAGCCACAGTGGATGGCAGAGTGAATGGCACGGTAGTAGGCGTCATCTGTGACCACGCCGATGCCCAGGTACTGAAAAGAGCAGAACGCTGGAACGTTCCTTCCACAGTACTGGAACTTAAATCCTTTGAAAACAAGGCAGCCTTCAATGATGCTATTCTGGAAGCAGCCAGATCCTATGACCCGGACCTCATCTGCCTGGCAGGATACATGAGAATCTGCGGTGAAAATCTGATTCATGCCTTTCCGAACCGGATTATTAATATCCATCCGGCCCTGCTGCCCAGCTTCCGCGGGCTCCATGCCCAGCGGCAGGCCGTAGAGGCAGGGGTGAAGGTGGCCGGCTGCACCGTTCATTTCGTAGGCACCGGCCTGGACGACGGCCCCATCATTACCCAGGTGGCAGTACCTGTATATGATGACGACACTGAAGAAACCCTTTCTGACCGCATTCTGCAGCAGGAACATCCGGCCTATGTGAGAGCGGTGACCGCTTTCTGCGCAGATCAGTTGCATATAGAGGGACATCATGTGAGCGGCATGCACAGCCGCCCTGAAAAATAAAGGACATATATTTCTATGATCAAGGATATATATTTCGATAAAGGGGGAGTAAACTATGGCAATTAAAAGAGCCCTGATCAGTGTATCTGATAAGACCGGGGTAGTGGAATTTGCAAAGGGACTTCATGAACTGGGGGTGGAAATCATTTCCACCGGCGGCACCATGAAAGCCATTGCAGCAGCAGGCATTCCTGTGAAATCGGTTTCCGAAGTCACCGGCTTCCCGGAAATGATGGACGGCCGTGTAAAGACCCTCCATCCCATGATTCACGGCGGCATCCTGGCCATCCGTGACAACCCGGACCATGTGAAGGCTATGAAGGAACATGGCATTACAGGCATCGACCTGGTGGCTGTGAACCTCTATCCTTTCCGTGAAACCATTGCAAAACCCGGCGTCACCAGAGCTGAAGCCATTGAAAATATTGATATCGGCGGCCCCTCCATGGTACGCGCCGCTGCCAAGAACTACAAATACGTCACCATCGTGGTAGATCCTTCGCAGTACGGCGAAATTCTGGAACGGATTAAGAATGACACACTGGACGAAGATTTCCGTCTGAAGCTTTCCAGAAAAGCATTCCTCCACACCGGTCTCTATGACTGCGCTATTGCAGACTACCTCACCAAAGAAGTGAACGGCGACAAGGACGCACTGCCGGATATTTACAGCAAAGCCTTCGTAAAAATCCAGGACCTCCGCTACGGCGAAAATCCCCACCAGAAAGCAGCCTTCTACAAGGATCCCGAAGCCAAAGGCGGCATTGCAGCAGCCAAACAGCTCCATGGCAAAGAACTGTCCTACAACAACATTGTGGACATGGAAGCAGCCTGGGATCTGGTATGCGAATGGGGTAAAGAGCAGCCGGCCTGCGTTATTATCAAACACACCAACCCCTGCGGTGCAGCCCTTGGCAAAGATGCACTGGATGCCTTCCAGCGCGCCTTCAACGCAGACAGCAAATCCGCTTTCGGCGGCATTGTAGCCATGAACCAGGTCTGCGACAAAGCGGCAGCAGAAGCGATGAAACCTATTTTCTTTGAAGTGGTTATGGCTCCGAAATTCTCCCAGGAAGCCCTCGATATTCTGGAAACCAAGAAAAATATCCGTCTCATCGAAGTACCGGCAGCCTTCAAGGAAGAGCTGCAGCTCCATAAAGTTTCCGGCGGCCTTCTGGTACAGACCCCGGACAACAGCGCAGAAACAAGAAAAGACTGCAAAGTGGTGACTAAGAGAGCTCCTACAGAAGAAGAATGGCAGGCCATGGAATTCGCATGGAAGATTGTAAAACATGTGAAATCCAATGCCATCGTCCTCACCGGTAAGGATGTGACCTATGGCGTAGGCGCAGGCCAGATGAACCGTGTAGGCTCCGCTGACATTGCCATTGCAGAAGCCGGAGAAAAGGCAAAGGGCGCCGTCATGAGCTCCGATGCCTTCTTCCCCTTCGGCGATACCATCGAAGCAGCAGGCAAAGCAGGCATTACGGCAGTTATCCAGCCCGGCGGCTCCATCAGGGACCAGGAATCCATTGACATGGCCAACAAATACGGCATTGCCATGGTATTCACCGGACATCGTCATTTCCGTCACAGTTAAGAGAGGTTTTTTCCATGAAGGTATTAGTCATTGGTAGCGGCGGCAGGGAACATGCCCTGCTCTGGCGGCTGGCACGGAGCCCTTCCGTTACGGAAGTCTATGCCATCCCCGGTAATGATGGTATGAGCAATGTGGCCCACCTGATTCCCGTCAAAGGACATAGAGATATACTGGACTTTGCCAGATTGATGAAAGTTGACCTGACCGTAGCCGGACCGGAAACGGTTCTCACCGAAGGTCTGGCCGATGAATTCGAAGCGGAAGGACTCCCTTTCTTCGGCCCCTCCAAAGCGGCAGCCCGCATTGAAGGCTCCAAGGGGTTTGCTAAAAATCTGATGAAGAAATACGGCATTCCAACTGCCGCCTACGAAGTATTTACCGACGAAGACAAGGCAGTGGAATACCTGGTGAATAACCGGAAATATCCTATCGTTATCAAGGCCGACGGCCTGGCGGCCGGTAAAGGCGTCATCATCGCCCAGAACGAAGATGAAGCCATCAGCACAGTGAAAGACATGCTGGAAGGACACTCCTTCGGCGGCGCCGGCCGGTCTGTGGTTATTGAAGAATTTATGGAAGGGGAAGAAGCCTCCGTCCTCTGCTTCTGCGACGGCACCCACGTGGTACCTATGGTTTCCTCCCAGGACCATAAGAGAATCTTCGACAACGACGAAGGCCCCAATACCGGCGGCATGGGAGCCTATGCACCGGCTCCGGTGATGACCGATGAAATGATGGACGAAGTGAAAGTCAAAATCCTCCGCCCCATTGTGGCAGCCATGAAAAAAGAAGGGTATCCCTTCAAAGGCTGTCTCTATGCAGGCCTTATGATTACCGACGAAGGCCCGAAGGTGGTAGAATTCAACTGCCGCTTCGGCGACCCGGAAACGGAAGCGGTCCTTCCCCTCTTCGACGGCGACCTGGCCCAGGTGATGCTGGACTGTGTCCATGGGAAACTGAAAAAGGAAGACGTGAAATGGAAGAAAGGCTGCGCCGTAGACGTAGTCATGGCCTCTGCCGGCTACCCCGGCTCCCACTCCTCCGGTGAAGTCATTTCCGGACTGGAAGAAGCGGAAAAAGCCGGATGCATCGTATTCCACGCCGGAACAGTGAAGAAAGACGGAGAATACGTAGTCAATGGCGGCCGCGTCCTCAACGTAGTGGCCCTGGCGCCTACTCTGGAAGAAGCCAAAGCCAAAGCCTACGAAGGGGTCTCCAAAATCCACTGGGACGGAGTTCAGTACCGGCACGACATTGCAGACAAAGGCATCAGACATTTGAAAGATAAAGAATGATTACAAAAGCGGAGCCCTGGGGCTCCGCTTTTGTGCTATCCGCTGCCTTCCGTCATTTCGAGCGCAGCAAAGCGGAGTCGAGAAAACTCCCGGCGAAAAAGTTTCCTGCTGTGATGAAAGACAATGGTATCATGGCGGGGAGGAAATCATAGGCGAACAGTTTCCTGTCGGTAAGAAGCACCAGCGGGTGTCATCTCAGTAGGAAACCATTCGCAAACAGTTTCCTGCCGTGATGAATACCAACGCTGCCCCGCCGCTCCGTCATTTCGAGCGCAGCGAAGNNCGAAGCGGAGTCGAGAAATCTCCCAGCGAAAGTTTCCTGCCGTGATGAATACCAGTGATGTCGTGTCGGGGAGGAAACCATTCGCAAACAGTTTCCTGCCGGTAAGGAACACCGGTGAGTGTCATATCAGTAGGAAACCCTTCGCAAACAGTTTCCAGCCGCCATGAATACCAATGCTGCCCCGCAGTTCCGTCATTTCGAGCGCAGCGAAG
>DCJJ01000055.1:8718-10621 GCA_002320515.1 Dialister sp. UBA1703
AGCGGAGTCGAGAAATCTCCCGGCGAAAGTTTCCTGCCGTGATGAATACCAGTGGTGTCGCGTCGGGGAGGGAACCCTTCGCAAGCAGTTTCCTGTCGGTAAGAAACACCACAGCGTGTCACCTCAATAGGAAACCTTTTGCAAACAGTTTCCTGTTGTTATGAATACCAATATTGTCATGCCGAGTAGGAAACCATCCATGACTTGAAATATACTATGCTAAATTTGCAAAGAGGTTTACCAATGCTATGCAATTAGAGTATAATAGAATAAATCAATAAATTTCAATATATTTCATAAACAGGGAAAGGAGTTTCATCATGGCAATCAGAATCGGTATTATGGGTTATGGCAATATTGGCAGAGGTGTGGAAAGCGCACTGGCAGACAATCGGGATATGGAACTGGCAGTGGTATTTACCAGAAGAAATCCGGTGGACGTGAAAATCAATACGCCCGGCGTGCCTGTGGTTTCCGCGGATGAAGCGGAACAGTGGAAGGATAAGGTGGACGTACTGGTGCTGGCAGGAGGTTCTGCCACCGATCTGCCGGAGCAGACACCGGCCTATGCGGCTATGTTCAACGTCATTGATACCTTTGACACCCATGCCCATATTCCACGGCATTTTGATAAGGTAGATGAAGCGGCAAAGGCTCATGGGAAGGCTGCCATGATTTCCGTAGGCTGGGATCCGGGCCTTTTCTCCCTGGCCCGTCTCTTTGGCCATGTCATTCTGCCTGATGGCAAAGACTACACCTTCTGGGGCAGGGGCGTTTCCCAGGGCCATTCTGACGCCATCCGCCGCGTACCGGGAGTCAGGGACGGGAAACAGTATACCTGCCCCGTGGAAAGCGCTCTGGAAGCCGTAAGAAATGGGGAAAATCCTGTGCTTACCACCAGGGATATGCATACCAGGGAATGCTATGTGGTGGCAGAAGAAGGGGCCGACAGAGGAGCCATTGAAAACGCCATCAAAACCATGCCCAACTACTTTGCAGACTATGACACCACCATTCATTTCATTTCCGAAGAAGAACTGAAGAAAAATCACGGCGGTCTCGCCCACGGAGGCTTCGTATTCCGCAGCGGAAGGACAGGAGCCCATAAGGAAAACAGCCACGTCATGGAATACCGGCTGACCCTGGATTCCAACCCTGAATTCACCACCCATGTGGTTCTCGCCTACGCAAGAGCCCTTCACCGCTTCGTAGAAGAAGGAAAAACAGGCTGCTTCACCGTATTTGACGTGCCGCCGGCCTACCTTTCCCCGCTCTCCGGCGAGGAACTTCGGGCTCACGTACTTTAAAAAAGTGCCGGTCGTATCGCCTCATTCCTTGCAATAAAAATTTAAGAATGAAATTCGATAACCCATTGACCATCCCTTTCCGGAAATAGATTTCAAAAAAGGCAAAAAAGGCAAAAAAGGAAATAAACCATCCCCTTTGCTTTTTTTGGAGCCCGGATGCAGGGGATGGGAAGTGGTTTATCCATTTTGCCTGTCATGATTCCCATATTTTGACATTTCCGGCTATTTACTATATAATGAGTTGAATCATCTGGGGATGTACCGGTTTCGACAGGAGATTCTGGATCATAAACAGCGAGTCGGGATTCCATCTACCCCGTTAAACGGTGGAAAAACTTAAACGCAAAACGTGATTTTGCATTAGCAGCCTAATCTGCTAATGTCCCCTGACGTTTTCCTATGACTTCAGGCTGACATCAACCAATAGGATACCGGAGAAGGAGGTTCGGGACTTCAAAGGGAAACCAATTCCGAAATCGGCAAAGGCAGTTTGTTCCTGTACGATACTTTGCTTAAATCTCAAACAGTAACTGCACTCGGAGAATTTTATGGGACAGGCTTTTTGGACAGGGGTTCGACTCCCCTCATCTCCACCA
>DCJJ01000034.1 GCA_002320515.1 Dialister sp. UBA1703
GAACCTTCTGAACCCTCTGAACCCGGGCCGGTTCATCTTAAGAATCTTTTTCCACAACCCGCGGCGCCGGCCGCGCCCCTTCGCGCCCAAAGGGCGCTGAACCCTTTTGAACCTCTTGTCCCTCTGTGTTATGATGGAGGTATCCTTTTCAAGGGAGATGAGAATGTGAATATAAAGCTGGTGCTGCTGGGGCTTTTGGCCTTATTCAGTCTGTATCGTTTGTATGAGCATAATGATTTCATGACGCTCTGTGCCACGGTGATTGTGGTGGCGGCTTTTGTGCTGTCGGCTCTTCATCTGTGGCGCCGGCGGGAGTGATATTCTTTTGGGAGACAGGGTTCATCTCATGAATCGTGCTGACCGAAGGTTTCTTAAAGGAGGGGTTTCTTTTGCATTGCAGAGAGTTGGCTGAAAAGGAAAGGGACACGGTGATTTCACTGCGCCGCCATTTCCATGAAAATCCTGAGCTTTCCCAGAAAGAGTTCAAGACCATGGATTTCATTGAGAAGTTCCTTCATGATCTTGGCATTGAAACGGTACGGGTGCCTCATGGCGGGGTATTCGGTTTTATGGACAGC
The DNA here is from genome assembly GCA_002320515.1 of Dialister sp. UBA1703. GTDB lineage: Bacteria > Bacillota > Negativicutes > Veillonellales > Dialisteraceae > Dialister. The sequence goes on from DCJJ01000034.1 coordinate 579, forward strand.
GGGAAACCGGGCTGGACGGTGCTCATGCGGGCGGATATCGACGCTCTTCCCATCAGGGAAGCCCCGGAGAATCTGTCAAAGGAGAGGGTGTGCATTTCTAAAGACGAGGGAGTCATGCATGCCTGCGGCCATGACGGCCATATGGCCATGCTCTTGACGGAGGCCAAAATCCTTTCTCTTCACAAGGATGAATGGGAAGGGAAAGTGGTGCTCATGTTTGAGGAAGCGGAGGAAATGGGGGAAAGGGGCATTGCGCCTATGCTCCGGTATCTCCGCGACCATCATATCCATGTGGATACCTGTTTCGGCACCCATGTGAAATGGGATCTGCCTGCGGGGAAGGTGGGCATTCTTTACGGCACCACCATGGCCGGCGCTTATTTTTTCCGCGTCAAGATCCACGGGAAGAGCGGCCACGGTTCCCGGCCTGATATGGCGGTGAGCCCTATCGAATGCTTTGTTTCCATTGCTTCCGAGCTCCGTTCCTATCGCATGCGGGTAACGGCGCCGACGGACAGTTTCACCTATTCCTTCGGTTCTGTGGAGGCGGGCCATGAACCGAATATCATTCCTTCGGAGCTTATGTTCGCAGGCACTGCCCGGTGCACGAAGAATGAGGATGGCCTGGCCTTCCGTAAGACTCTTCTGGAAGTGACGAAGAATACGGCGGCCCTTCACGGCTGCACGGTGGAAGTGGTGGAGGACCAGTATTTCCCAGTCACCGTGAATACGAAGGAATGCGTGGACCTGGCGAGAAAGGCGGTTACAGAACAGCTGGGAGAAGGGGCTGTGGACAAAGACTGCCCCATGTGGATGGCCACGGAGACTTTCTCCATTACCGAATCCACCTGGCCGGGGGTATTCTTCTTCACCGGCATTTATGACAAGGATGTGGGAAGCGGGAGTCCCCATCATACGCCGAAGTTCGACATTGCTGAAGAGGGCCTGGTCACCGGCGTGGCAGCGGCGCTGTCCTATGTGACGGCGGTGCTGAAGGAAAAGCCGGTGTGCCCGTCCTTCCATGCAGTGGATCTGGAAAGCATGCTGAAGCTCACAGAATGATCTGAAAAAAGGCTTTGGAGAAATGGGAATCCTTTCTCCAAAGCCTTTTTGGTCTATGAAGTTTCCGGGCCGGCATGGGATAAATGGGAATCACCTCTGGAACATGATTCGCGGAAGGACTATAATATAAACAGGAGATAAAGTAAGGAAGCATTCATGAAATCGATTTCATTTTTCATGAAAGAGGCGATACCTATGCTTCCATCAGCATTGCTTTTTATCGGCAGTATTCTTTTTATGGGCGCCGGCATTTTCTGCATTGCAGAGCCGGCTGAGTCCCTTCTGGCAGTGGGATATTATATCGGTTTTGTGCTTGTACTGGGCGGTGTGTGCCAGATTCTCCGCTATATCAAAACGGACGGCGGAAGCCGTTCGCTCTGGCACCTTCTCATGGCCGTCCTTGATACGGTTTTCGGCCTGTGGATGATGATGTCCCTGGCCTTTGCCGTGGTGGCTTTCATGCTGCCCCTCCTCTTTGCCCTTTATATCCTCATCCGGGGTATCTTCATGATTCTTCTCCGGACGAAGAAGAAAGAGGCAGTCAGGAGTCCCCGCCTCTATATGGCGGCGGCGCTGGTGCAGATCCTTCTGGGGCTTGCCCTTGTGTTCCGTCCTGACGCAGCGGGTCTTCTCTTCATGTACCTGGCCGGGGCGGCGCTCATCTGGACCGGTATCAGCACCTTCCTGACCTGGAGGAAACAGGCTGGTATAGATGAATAAAGGGGCAATGACAAAAGGGGCTGTGAAGAATGGTTTACATTTTTCACAGCCCCTTTTGTATAGGTAATAAAAAAACTGCGCCGCAAATGGCACAGTTCTTTTTGAAAGGGCTCAGGCCTTTTCTTCCATCTTTTCTTTGTAAGCTTCCTTTGCTTCTTCGCGAGCTTCTTCAGCTTTTTCTTTTGCTTCAGCAGCTTTAGCTTTTGCAATAGCAGCGTTTACGTTTGCGTTCAGACGGGATTTTTTGCGAGCAGCTGCATTCTTATGAATGACGCCCTTCTGAGCAGCACTATCAATGATGCTTACAGCGGCGCGGAAAGCTTCTTTTTTATTGTCAGAGTTAGCAGCAGCTACAGCTTTTTTCATAGCGCCGTGAATCTGGGATTTAACAGCAGCGTTGGCAGCTCTTTTAGCAGCGTCCTGTCTCATGCTTTTCATGTTGGCTTTAATCTGTGGCAATGTATTTCACCTCCCGTCTGCATTATTCATACCATGCCATTCTATCATATTTTCTTTTCCATGGCAAGAAAACTTTCCATATTTTTATTTGAATAAGGTCATGTCCTTCTGTACAATAGAAAAGAGAAACCGGATGGGAGTCTGGCCTCTGCAGAAGGGGGACTTTTCCGGGAAAGGAGAATCATATGTATGTAGGCGTAGATTTGGTGAAGATTGAAAGATGGGAACGGATCCTGGAGAAGTTCCCCGCCCGGGCGGAGAAGATTTTCACGGCAGAGGAAATCGCCCACTGCGAGAAGAAGGGAAAGAAGCGGGCCGAGTCCTATGCGGCCCTCTGGGGCGCCCGGGAGGCGGCAGGGAAGGCGCTGGGCATCGGCATTTTTGGCTCCGCCTGGCAGGATGCTTATGTGACCTGGACGAAATGGGGAGCGCCGCTCATCCACCTGCAGGGCACCTTTGCCAAAAGGGCGAAGGAGCTGGGGATTAAGGATATGTCCATTTCTATTTCCCATGAAGAAAATATGGCCATAGCCGTGGTGGTTATGGCAGGAGGCAGTGATGATACTGACAAAGAATGAGGAAGCAAAGCTTCTGGATGCCATGGCTATGAAGGAATACGGCATTCCGGAAATGGTGCTCATGGAAAATGCAGGCGCTTCCGTGGTGCGGCTGACAGAGCCCTTTGTGGACTGGGACGATGCCTTTACGGTGATTCTCTGCGGCACAGGAAATAACGGCGGCGACGGCTTCGTGGCCGCCCGCTATGCCGCAGGCCTGGGGGCGAAGGTGCTGGTGCTCCTTATGGGGAACGAAGCCCATATGAGTGAATCTTCAAAGCTCTACCGCCATACGGCAGAGAAGATGGGCATTCCGGTGATTCCTGTTTCCAAAGCGGAAGAGGGAGCTCCCTATATCCATGAGGCGGATATCCTGGTGGATGCCCTGATCGGTACCGGCCTTTCCAGTAAAGTGAAGGGGGAAAAGGCAGCCCTCATCGGTCTTGTGAATGAGGCCCGGGGCATCATCATTTCCGTGGATGTACCAAGCGGCATGATGACCGATACGGGCAGGGCCGCCGGCGTGGTGGTGGACGCGGACTACACCGTGGCCCTGGGTTCCATCAAGAGGGGGCATGTGCTCTATCCCGGCTCTTCCTATACCGGCCGTCTCCTGTATTCCCCCATCGGCATTCCGAAAGAAGCAAGGCTTGATTTCCCGGTGCACCTTACGGAAAAGAAGGATGTGTTCAATATCCTTCCTGTAAGAAATCGGATTTCCCATAAAGGGAAGAACGGCTTCATCGGCATTTTTGCCGGTTCCGACGGCATGGAAGGGGCAGCCCTTCTGGCAGGCCAGGGGGCCCTTTATGGCGGCGGCGGCAAGGTGGCGGTGGTCACCACTGCCGGAGCGGCCCGGGTGCTGGCAGGAAGGATTCCGGAACTTATGGTGTCTTCCCTGGGAGAAGGCCTCTTCTTTACGGAGAAGGATGCCGAAGGAGCACTGGAAAAGGCAAAGGCCTATGATGTAATTGCCATTGGCCCCGGCCTTGGAAGGAAGAAGGAAACGGGACAGTTTGTGAAAAAACTGGTTACCTCTTTCGCCGGCACCCTGGTGGTGGACGCAGACGGCCTCTTTGCGCTGAAGGAGGAGAACGTCCGGCTTGCCACCTGTCCCGGCAGGCTGATACTGACGCCCCATGTGGGGGAATTTGCCCATTTGACGGGCCTCTCGCCTGTGGAAATCGAGGAGAGGCGGATTGACGCAGCCATCCGGTTTGCCGTGGACAATCATGTGGTGCTCGTTCTCAAGGGAGCGCCTACGGTGACTGCCATGCCCGACGGTTCCGCCTTCGTAAATTCCACCGGCAATCCGGGCATGGCCACCGGCGGTATGGGGGACACACTGACCGGTATCATTGCCGCCCTGGCAGGACAGGGCATGAACGGTTCCACTGCCGCCGTGGCAGGGGTTTACCTCCACGGGCTGGCAGGAGATCTGGCGGCGGAAAAGACGCCGGTAGGGTATCGGGCCAGCGACCTGGCGGAGCTTGTGCCGGCGGCCCGGGCTGAAGTAATGAAAACAGGGAGATAAATATGCATATATTCAAGAACTTGATGAAATTTCTGGCGGTGTTTCTGCTGTCACTGTCATTGACCGCCGCCTTTTCCGCCTGCGGAAGCGCCTCATCGGCAGGCGGTGCCAAACCCCAGGCCGTTGCAAAGAGCGGCAGCGAACTGACGGTACGGATGTTGGATATAGGGCAGGGGGATGCGTTCCTTCTGGAAAAGGACGGAAAGTTCGTCATGATTGATACCGGTGATATTGAGCACCGGGACCAGATCGTGGCCCTTCTCCATAAATACGGGGTGAAGGAAATTTCCAAAATCATCATTACCCATCCCCATGCAGACCACCTGGGCGGCATGAATGCCATTTTCAAAAATTTCAAGGTCGACGCCATTTATGATGACGGCATGCCTGCCAATACCGGCTCCTACAAGAACTACCTGAAGCAGATCAAGGAAAAGAAGATTCCCTACCATGTGCTGAAGGCAGGGGACGAGGTGGATTTCTTCGACGGCGTGAAGTTCCATGTGCTGGGGCCTGTGAAGGTGATTAAGGACCAGAAGGGAAATTCCGATTTCAATAATAATTCCATTGTGGGACGTCTCACCTACGGTAAGTTCTCCATGATGTTTACCGGCGATGCGGAAAAAGAGGAAGAAAAGACCATTCTGGATAAGGGGGGTACCCTGAAGAGCGATGTGCTGAAGGCCGGCCATCATGGCAGCCGCACCAGCACCAGCCCTGCCTTCCTGAAGGCGGTGGCACCGAAGGAAGCCTTCATTTCCTGCGGCCAGGGCAATGATTACGGCCATCCCCACAAGGTGACCCTGGATAAGCTGGAAAAGGCAAAGGTGAAGGTTTACCGCACCGACAGGAACGGCACGGTGACACTGACCAGTGACGGCAGCAGTTATCAGATCAAGAAGGAGAGGGCATGATGAAAAAAGAAGCCATTGTAGACCGTATCGAAGGGAAGAAGGCCGTCCTCGTGACAGACGATGAGGAAACGGTGATACTTCCTGCATCCTGGCTGCCTGATGTGCATGAAGGCATGGCTGTGGACATGGATTTCACAGAAAATCCGGAAAGGGAGAAGGCGTCCATGGAAGAGGCGGAAGACCTTCTGGCGGAAATCAAAAGGATGAACGGGGAAGAATAAAATGGGGGGGCGCTGATGGCGCTCCCTTTTCCCTATATGATATGATAGATGGAAAGCCTTTGGAAAAGCACTGACATGATCATGGCCCGCTTTTATATAAGCAGACTCTATGAATGAATCGGTGCTTCCCGAAGATGGCAATGATTGAAATGCAGGGAGGCATTTATGGCACAGACTAAGAGAGAACTAGTAAAGGCAGCTCTTGACTGCAAACCGGTAGACAGAGTACCGGTCGGTTTCTGGCATCATTTCCTGGCAGATCAGAGACACGCAGACGCACTGGCCTATCACTCTGCCTGGGTGGATAACCTGGCAGGCCATGACAGATTTTACAAATCCTGGAAACCGGACTTTGTGAAAATTATGACCGACGGATTTTTCCTCTATCCCCACGACCAGCTTCATGACCTGAAATCCATCAGGGACGCCAAAGACATCAAACCGCTGGGCAGGGATTCGGAATGGATTGAAAAGCAGGTGGAGCTCTGCAGCATCCTCACCGAAAGATACGGCAAAGAAGTGATGGTATTCTACAACCTCTTTGCTCCCACCCGCTGCATCGAATTCCAGCAGACCGGAAGCGACGCGAAGACCGTGATTACCCGTTTCATGAAGGAAGATCCGGAAGCGCTGAAAGAAGTGATGGCAGTCCTTACCGAAGACATTGCCACCCTGGCCAAAGCCGTGATTGCCGATGGTCATGCCGACGGGATTTACCTGTCAGTACAGAACATTCCCCATCCCGATACGACCTATGAGAAATACAGGGAATTCATTACTCCTTCTGAAATCGCCGTGCTGGAAGCAGCAAACTCGGCGTCTGACTATAACCTGCTCCACATCTGCGGCTACATGGGCTGCCACAACGACCTGACCTGGTACAGGGACTATCCCTTCAAGGCCGTGAACTGGGCTGTGGCTTTCGAAGGAGTGCCTCTGGAAAAGGGAGAGGAAATCTTTAACCACCGCTGTGTCATCGGCGGCTTTGACAACAACCCGGAAGGCGTCCTCTATTCCGGCACCAGGGAAGAAGTTGAAAAAGAAACGGCGCACATCCTGGAAAAAGCAGGCACCAAAGGCGTCATCCTGGGCGCCGACTGCACCGTGCCCAAGGACATTGATCCCGAAAGATTCAACTGGGTCAGAGATGCCGCTGCCGCTTTCGGCGTAAAATAGGAACGTAATAATAGGTAATAAAAAAAGCCTAAAAGGGGCTGTGAAGAAATGATTTACATTTTTTCACGGCCCTTTTTTCGTGGAGAAAAGGGGGAACCCTAACGATCCCTGCGCCACCTATCTATGAGAGCCGGCAGGAAGCTTCCCACCGGATTTGCGGTTCGCTTTGCATCGCTTCGCATCGCTTCGCTCGGGGGGCCGCCGATTGGCGGGCAGGGAAAATGATAGAGTGTCATATCTCTGCTCAGCCCCGTACACCCTTTTGCCACTACGTGGCATTTCCCCTCAAGGGGAAACGAGAAAATAGGTAGCACTGGATATTGTGTCACATATGNNTGGCGAAGGGGTGGACGGTGGTAAGAATGATTATGAGATATTCTTATTCTATGTCTTATCGCCCACCTAAGGGGGAAACGACTCACTACATTTTGCGCGTCGCGGGGGACACAACCCTTCTACACAACCCTTTTATACAACCCGCGGCGTCAGCCGCGCCTCCTTTTTAAAATCTGCGCCCGAAGGGCGCCACCACAACCCTCGGCCTGAAAGGCCGTCAAACTTAAGAACCCTCCGGCCATCAGGCCGGTCAATCCTAAGAACCTTTTCCTTTACATTCCTCTTACAATCTAAATCAAAGCTATACTTTTTTCTCCCTTTGTTTTTTACATCCCTGCTTTACACTTAAAACATCGAAAACAAAAGCAAACATCATTCGTTTCAAGGGAGGATTTATAATGAATCTTAAAAAGTGGATGGCTCTGGCTCTTTCTTCGGCAGCATTGGTGGCAGCAGCAGGCTGCGGCGGCAATTCCGCTCCTGCAAAGAGCGCAGCTGCTTCCGGAAGCAAGGTATCCGGACAGGTAACCGTTTCCGGTTCATCCGCACTTCTTCCTCTGGCTAAGGATGCAGCCGCTAAATTCAAGGTAAAGAACCCCGATGTTTCCATCACATTGAATGCAGGCGGTTCCGGCACCGGCCTGAAGCAGGTAGCTGAAGGTTCTGTAAATATCGGCAACTCCGACGTACCGGCAGAAAAGAAGCTTCCCGCCGATAAGGCAAAGGGACTGGTGGATCACAAGGTCTGCACCATGACCGTAGCCACCATTGTTAATAAGGACATTGCAGACAAGGTGAAGAGCCTCACTTCCCCGCAGCTGCAGGATGTATTCACTGCGAAAGTCACCAACTGGAAGGATGTAGGCGGCCCGGATGAACCGATCGTTCTTGTTACCAGACCTACCACCTCCGGCACCCGTGCCCTCTTTACTGAACTGGCACTGGCAGGACAGGAAGAAGCATCAAACAAGTCCCTTGAAACCGACGACAGCGGCACACTGATCCAGAGCGTTGCCCAGACGAAAGGTGCTATCGGTTATGTAGCCCTTCCTTACCTGGTCAACAATAAGGATGTGGCTGCCATCGCCATCGACGGCGTAGAACCAAGCCTGGAAAATACCTACAACGGCAAGTACAAAGTATGGGGCTATGAACACATGTACACCAAGGGTGAAGCCACCGGTGCTGTGAAAGCCTATCTGGACTATGTTCTCTCCGATGAATATGGCGTGGAAATCGAAAAACAGGGCTACGGCGTATCCTCCAAAATGAAGACGAAATAATTCGGACGGAATTTGTATATGAAATAGCTGCGGGAAAAGCGGCCGCATGAATTTGCGGCTGCCTTTCCCGTCTTTATAAAATAATGATTTTTACGGGGCTGGATCCCAGGCGCACTCACCGGCGTTTCTAAAAAGGAGAACCATTCATGGACGGAAATATGCGGCAGCAGCATATGTTCAGACGAGAAATTCTTGGAAAGAGCATATCCACTTTATGCGGGTATTTTCTTATTATTCTTACCGTTGCCATTGGCTGCTTTCTATTGGCCAAGGGCATGCTTACCTTTACCGATTTCCACCACAGCATAGGGGAATTCCTCTTTTCCTCAGCCTGGAAGCCATCGGACACCGATGTGGGAGGCGGGAAAGTGGGGGCGGCCATTTTCATCTGGGGTTCCATCCTCACCTGCTCCCTGGCACTCCTCATTGCCATTCCCTTCAGCCTTTCCACCGCCGTATTCATGACCCAGATTTCTCCGAAGCTTGGTGAGAAAATCATCCGTCCGGCAGTGGAAATCTTCGTAGGCATTCCTTCTGTTGTGTATGGCTGGGTTGGCCTGGTAGTACTGGTGCCTCTTCTGCAGAAGCTGTTCAAACTGCCCCACGGCCAGTCGGTGCTGGCGGCAGCCATCGTCCTTTCTGTCATGATTTATCCAACCATTACCTCCGTTTCCGCCGATGCCATCCGCAGCGTGAATAAGAAATATATCGAAGGGGCCTATGGACTGGGTTCCACCCGCTGGCAGATGATTTACAAAGTGCTCCTGCCGGCAGCCCTGCCGGGCATCCTGACAGCCATTGTGCTGGGGCTGGCCCGTGCCTTCGGTGAAGCCCTGGCGGTGTCCATGGTTATCGGCAAGATGAAATCTTTCCCCAAAAGCATTCTGAATCCTACCAACAGCCTTACCGCAGCCATTGCCTCCGATATGGGCGGTGCCATGGACGGCGGCGAACTGAATGCAGCTCTGTGGACCATGGCTCTTCTCCTCTTCATTATTTCCCTTCTCTTTATCCTGATGATTCACCTCATTGCAGCAAGAAAGGAGTCCATGGCATGAGTACACAGCCTGCATCACCGGTGAACGGAAACATGTCTGACCTCCGTCTCATTGACGGCGGACTCAAAAGAGCCCGCTTTGCTGATAAAACAGCTACCTTTTTCTTCTATTTGATTTCCGCAGCCTTCGTACTGCTTCTCATTGCCTTCACCCTTTATGTGGTGTGGGGCGGTATCAAAGCCATGAAACCGGAAATCTTTTCCTTCGGGCCTAACGGCATTGGAAACCAGTTCTTCAATACGGTGTACCTGGTGGTACTTTCCCTTTTGATTTCCGTCCCCATCGGCGTAATGGCGGGGGTGTACATGGCGGAATACGCAGCCCCGGGCAAAGTGACCAATACCCTCCGCATTGCCATCGAAACACTTTCATCCCTGCCTTCCATTGTAGTAGGCCTCTTCGGATACCTGGTGTTCATCATCATGGTGCACAGCCAGTGGAACCTTTTCTCCGGCGCCCTGGCAGTGTCCGTCCTGTCCCTCCCGCTCATTACATCCACCACCTACGATGCCTTCAAGGCCCTGCCGGAAGGGTACAAGGAAGGCAGCCTGGCATTGGGGGCCACCCATTTTGAAACCATCTGGCATGTCATGCTTCCTGCCACCGTAGGCCCCATCGTCACCGGTGTCATCCTGGCAGCAGGGAGAGGCTTCGGCGAAGCGGCCGCTCTTCTTTATACCGCCGGCATGAGTACCGACATCAACTGGAATGTATGGGACATCACATCCCCCGCCTGTCCGCTGAATCCGTTCCGCCCCGGCGAGACCCTGTCCCTCCAGGTATGGGCGGCCCGCACTGAAGGCCTTGGCTCCGGTGCTATGGATACGGCAGCAGCTGCTTCGGCAGTTCTTATGATTATGGTTTTAGTATTCAGTATCGGAGCCAGAATGGTGAGCCGGTATATTTCTAAGAAAACAGAAGGAGAGAATGCATAATGATTAACAATACGTCCATGGCTGTACCGGCTTCTGCAGGCGCTTCCGCCATTTCCGTCTATTCCAATATTATTTTTGACTGCAAGGGCCTTGACCTGTACTACGGCACTTTCCAGGCACTGAAGAAAATCAATATGCGTATTGAGAAGAACCGGATTACCGCCCTCATCGGGCCTTCCGGCTGCGGCAAATCCACCTTCCTCCGTACGCTGAACCGCATGAATGACCTGGTTTCCGGCTGTCGGGTGGAAGGACAGGTACTTCTTTCCGGCGTTGATATTTACAAGGAAATCGACCCCATCGTCCTGCGCCGCCATGTGGGCATGGTTTTCCAGCAGCCGAATCCCTTCCCCAAGAGCATTTATGACAATGTGGCCTACGGCCCCAGACTGAAGGGGATTACAAAGAAAAGCGACCTGGATGATATTGTGGAAAACAGCCTTCGCCAGGCAGCCATCTGGGACGAACTGAAAGACCGTCTCCATAAATCGGCCCTTGGCCTTTCCGGCGGCCAGCAGCAGCGTCTCTGCATTGCCAGAGCCCTGGCGGTGGAACCGGAAGTACTCCTTATGGATGAGGCCACCTCTGCCCTTGACCCCATTTCCACCGCCCACATCGAAGATCTGGCGGTGAAGCTGAAGGAAAACTACACCGTAGTCATGGTTACCCACAACATGCAGCAGGCCCAGCGCATTGCCGACAAGACCGCCTTCTTCTATCTTGGTGAAATGGTGGAATACGGTGATACAGAGCAGATTTTCGAAAATCCGAAGGAAGAAAAAACCATCCGCTACGTTTCCGGCAATTTTGGCTGATGTGGTAAAATAAATATGTGAAATCTATGAAATGGGTATGCCTATTTCACAGTCTTTTGAAAATACAACCGGCACAGTGTCGCCTCCCCAGGCCGCACTGCCGGCTTTGACTGTTTTTTAAGGAGACTTGATATGCCGCTGATTTACTGTGTGGAAGATGATGAAAGTATTCGTGAACTGGTCAGCTATGCCCTCCGTGGACAGGGATACAAAGTAGGGGGCTTCGGCGAAGCGGCCGAGCTTTATGAAGCACTGCAGAAAAATGTGCCGGATCTCCTTCTTTTGGATATCATGCTTCCCGGGGAAGACGGACTCACCATTCTGAAAAAAATCCGGGCTTCCTCCAAGCTGCAGAACATTCCGGTCATCATTATGACTGCCAAAACCAGTGAATTTGACGTCGTGAAGGGCCTTGACCTGGGCGCCGATGACTATGTTACCAAGCCCTTTGGCATTATGGAACTCCTTTCCCGCATCCGCTCCGTTCTCCGTCGCACGAAAAAGCCGGAGGATAAGGGATCCAGGCAGCTTTCCTTCGAAGGCATTGTGGTAGACCAGGAACAGCACAGCTGTACCTCCGGCGGCAGGGAAGTGCAGCTCACATTAAAGGAATTTGACTTATTGTGCTATTTGTTATTAAATAAGGGCATCGTCCTTTCCAGAGACCAGATCATGCAGGCCGTCTGGGATTCCCCCTTTGAAATGGAAAGCAGGACCATTGACATGCACATCATGAGTCTTCGTCAGAAACTGGGGAGTGAAGGAGCCTGCATACGAACTGTCCGCGGGGTGGGATACCGCCTTGGCGACAGAAAATCATAAACAGGAGCATTATTATGAAAGTCCGCATCTATAGAAGCCTTCTTCTCATGGGCATCGTGTCCGTGATTGTCACATTCATACTGTCCGCCATCCTTTACTACCAGGGCATGCAGGAACAGTTCAGCCATGAGCTGCAGCACCTGAACAGCGTCATGGCAGGCGCCGTATCCGCCGACGACGAGGAAGCGGGGAAGGCCTATCTTTCCCAGGTATATAAGGACAATGACAAAACCATCCATATCGTATGGCTTGACCGGGACGGCAGCGTCATTTACGACAGTGACAACAAGGATGAAGACTACGCCTCCGGGCCGGAAGTGAAAGAAGCCATGGAAAAGGGCAAAGGCGATGCGGTGCACCGGGATGCCAATGACAACCCGAAGAGCTACTATGCCCAGAAAGCACCGGACGGCACCATCCTCCGCCTCTCCAGCGCCCGTACCGTTTCCTATAAAGGATTTTCCGCCTACCTGCCGGAAATCATCCTCTTTCTTCTCGTGTTTGTCGTAGGCTGCCTCTTTGCGGCGGAAAGGGAAACGGAAAAAATCCTGAAACCCTTCCACCTTCTGGGCGACCTGGTACAGAAGATTATGGAAGGACAGAAGGTGGACGACGTGCCATCAGACTACAAGGAACTGAAACCCCTGATCCGCAAGGTGAAAGAACAGCATGATGAAATCCAGAACTACCTGGACGACATCGAAGAAGAAAGAAATACCATCCGCACCGTGGTGGACACCATTTCCGACGGCATCATCCTTTTGAACGAACACAAAGAAATCGTGGACTACAACAGAAAAATCGTGGACATCTTCCATCCGACGGAGGACAAGAGATACCGCCGCATTGCCAGCCTCTACCACAACGAAGACTGGCTCCGGGTTATCGGCAAAGCATACCGCACCGAAGGACGGCAGGAATACACCATGAACCTCTTCGATAAACCCTACCGCATGGTGATGAATAAAATCGAACTCTCCGACGGAGAGACTGGTCTTCTTATCGTGCTTCGGGATATGACCGCCTCCTACATGGCGGAGAAGATGAGACGGGAATTTTCCGCCAACGTATCCCACGAACTGAAGACGCCCCTCACCTCCATCAGCGGATTTGCGGAAATGATTGCCAACGGCATGTACCAGAAACCGGATGACGTAAAACTCTTCGGCAGCCGTATTGTCAATGAATCCCAGCGCATGCTCACCCTCATCGACACCATCATGCACCTGTCCCGCATTGAGGAAACAGAAACCACCATCACCTGGAAAACGGTCTCCATGGACAGCCTTGTCCGCTACGCCGCCGATCTCATCGAGCCCCAGGCCAAAGCCAAGGGCGTCACCATTTCCGTGGACGCAGAGCCCCTCTATACCTACGGCAACGCAGCCCTTCTCTCCGAATTGGTGATGAACCTTCTGGATAATGCGGTGAAATACAACAAAGAAGGGGGCAGCGTCCATGCTGCCCTGAAACCGGAAGGAGAGGACAAACTGTCCCTCACCATCTCCGATAATGGCATCGGTATCCCCAAGGAAAAGCAGGACCGGGTATTTGAACGGTTCTACCGTGCCGAAGAAAGCAGAAACAAATCCACCGGTGGCAGCGGCCTGGGACTGGCCATCTGCAAGCACATTGTGGAAAAACACAAAGGCACCCTCTCCATGACCAGCGAAGAAGGAAAAGGCACCACCTTCACCGTCATCCTGCCCCGCATGAGTGAAGCCGACGTTTCCAGAGAAACTACGGAAGAACTCACCGCCCGCAAAGAAGCGGAAGATGCGGAATCCGGCCGCCTGGCCCAGCAGGAAGCCGCCGAAGACAGAGCGGCAGAAATGGAAGAACAGAGTGAAAAGGGAAGTCAGGAAGAAAAAAGACTGCACAAAGCCAAGAAAATGAAAAAAGATAAAAAGGCAAAAAAGAAATCCGGCAGTCGCGCCCGCAGCGAAGGCAGTGTGACCAAACCGGATAAGAAAAACAGGAAAGCAGGAAGAGAAGAAAAAAGAAAGAAATAACAGCCCCCAGCGCCCCAAAGGGCGCTGCTTTTTTGTGCCCTGCTGCATTGCCGGGAGAGGGCCGCGAAAACGATCAGCCAAATAATAGGAAAGCGCCTTAATGGGCAGGCTAGGGAAGCACTGATTCATTCATAGTGTCTGCTTTTATAAGAATTTTTATGCACTGCTTCGTCATGGGACTCCTT
>DCJJ01000089.1:0-5801 GCA_002320515.1 Dialister sp. UBA1703
CTGCTGTCACTGACTCACTGGATTTTCAGGTCGCTGACGCTCCCTTACAAATCCAGTTTGCTAGTGCAACTCATGTTCGCTGGCGTGACTCGTGTTCCCTTGCCACCCCGCTGAAGCGGTGGGACTATGGACGCTGAGCGTTGTGCCACAATTTCACAAACGATGCAGAACAAAGCTATCAAAAAATAAGCAGGAAACCGCTTTGGGTTTCCTGCTCTTTTTTATTTTCCCTGCCACAGGGGGTCGTCTTTGATTTTCTTCTTTCTTTCAAAGGTGGTGGCGTTGTCCATGTTGATGGCGTAGTCCTTCGAGGAGAAGTCGTATTTGGACTGGTGGAAGTTGGTCTTTGCCTGCCAGATGCCGGTGACGGTATCGAAGGCCAGATCGTTGGTGAAGACCTGCTGCTCATGAGCTTTCAGGGCAGGCATGAGTTCCGGATGGGCGGCCTGGTAGTCCGGCGAGAGGTAGACGAAGAAGGGAATGTGTACCATGTCGTAGTAGAAGGGGGAGGTGGTGTGGTAGTGCTTCATATTTTCGCCATGGTCGGAGAAGTAAATCATGGATTTGAGATTCAGGTTTGCCTTGGCGTATTCGAATATTTCTTTCATCACCTGGTCGTCATAGGCGATGGTAAGGTCGTAGTCATGGTAGGGATCTTCTTTGGAAATGCCCAGTTTGTCCCGCAGGTTCACAGGCACCCGGGCAATGTAGGTGTAGTGGCTGCCGTCGATGTTGATGAAGATGATCCGCTTTTTGGCAGGCGGCAGTTTCTTCAGCACTTCCAGGGTGTAGCCGTCATAGTTCTTTTCCCAGTAGGAATCGTCGCAGCGTTCTGCAATCATGGTGACGCCGGCACTGGACATGGAGCTCCGGTTATGGAAAGAAATCCAGTCGGTACGGTAGCCGGCGGCTTTGGCCACATCCACCATGCTCACCACGTCTTCAAAGGACATGTCGCTGTACTGGTTGGCGCTGGTCATGGCGTAGGACAGGGAGAAAAGGGTATTGGGGAAATTGGAGTAGGCCTTGTATCCCAGGGCGAAGTCCTTTGACTTCGCCATTTCCGAAAGCCAGGGGGTGGTATTTTCGGGATAGTCCGGCGTGAAGGCTTTCATGTGGTCCCTGTTGGCGCTTTCGCCGATAATGACGATGTGGGTGCCTTCATCAATGCCGTTTTCCGGATTCGGCGCAAGGAAGGTCATGGTTTTCACATTTTTGTCCAGGTTGTCATTGAGCTTCTGCAGGAGCTGGAATTCGCTGCCCGAGGAGTTCAGGGCTTTGAAGATGGTGGCAGGAAATACGTGGGTAATCTGCCGGTAGAATCCGCCGAAGAAGAGGACGGAAATCACAAGAAGGCCGACAGGGAAGGATTTCCCGCTGCCTCTAAAGATATTTCCTTCAAAACTGCGAGCTCTTTTCATCATGGAGCGGGACAGGACGACGGCGCAGGAAATGACGATGCCAAGGGCAATGACCGCCATTGCCAGGTGCATGGGGGAACCCATGGTGCGGAGGAAGTCCTTGATTTCCTTCAGATGGGTGGAGCGCACCGCCATCATGGCAAACATGTCCATTTCCCCGCCGAAGAGCACGTAGTAGCCGATGTAGATGAAGGGGATAAGTACCATGAAGAAGGTGTAAATCCCTGCGATGACTGTCCAGAGAGAGGAAAAGCGCTTCGCCCTGGCAGTCCAGGCGGTGTACACATAGGGAAGGGCCATGAGAAGGGCGCCCAGCACGTAGTAGTCGCCCAGATGTTTTTTCTCCGGCAGGGAGGCAAAGCCGTAGGCCCAGGTAAAGGTGCCCATCCAGAGAAGGGGCAGAATCACCGCCCAGGGAAGGAGGGCCTTCAGATATTTCCTGTTCATCACGGTAAAAAGGCTGAAGGATACGATCAGGAAGACCAGAAGCGCCGCCCCCAGCCGAGGCTGTACGTAGCTGTGGATGTCGGGGAAGTCCCCGCCCAAATGGAGCAGCGCCATAATCACCAGAGACGTGGATACCACCCAGGAAAGGGCGGATAAAATCACTTGTTTCACTATGCACCTCGCGTAAGAAATCTGTAAAAAAGATATGAAATATTTATAAATTATACCACAAATTGACCGGCAGTTCACATGATTTGGTGAGTCCTTTTGTACCAAGCCGGCAGGAAACGATTCGCAAAAGGGCTGCCAGGAAATGATTTCCATTTCCTGGCAGCCCCTTTTTCACGGGATATGACAGAATTTTATTTTTCCAGGTTCAGGTCCATGGACGGAACCGGTGCTGCCGGTTTTTCTTCTGGCACTCCATGTTCCAGGATGTGCATGAACTGGTCGCCTGTAATGGTTTCTTTTTCGTAGAGGTACTTGGCCAGGGCATCCAGCTTGGAACGGTTTTCTTCCAGGAGCTTTACTGCCTTTTCGTGCTGTTTCCTGATGAGTTCGGAAACGGCGCGGTCGATGCGGGCTGCGGTTTCCGGCGAGCAGGCCAGGGTGGTGTCGCCGCCCAGGTACTGGTTGGTCACGGTTTCCATGGCCACCATGCCGAATTCGTCGCTCATACCGAAGCGGGTAATCATGGCCCGGGCCAGCTTGGTGGCCTTTTCGATGTCATTGGAAGCGCCGGAGGAGGAGGTGTGGAATACCACTTCTTCTGCGGCCCTGCCGCCGGTGAGGGTGGCAATCTGGTCGAGGAGTTCTTCCTTGGTCATGAGGTAATGGTTGCCCTTGTCCACCTGCATGGTGTAGCCCAGGGCGCCGCTGGTGCGGGGGATAATGGTAATCTTCTGCACCGGTGCGGAATGGGACTGAAGGGCTGCCACCAGGGCATGGCCGATTTCATGGTAGGAAACCACGCATTTTTCCTTGTCCGAAAGGATGGCGTGCTTCTTTTCGTAGCCGGCGATAACCACTTCAATGGAGGCTTCCATATCTTCTTCGGTGGCGTAGCTGCGGTGATCCCGGACGGCCCGAAGGGCTGCTTCGTTCACGATATTAGCCAGTTCGGCGCCGGACGCGCCGGAGGCAATGCGGGCCACTTTGTTGTAGTCAATATTGGGATCATGCTTGATTTTCTTAGCATGCACCTTGAGGATGGCTTCACGGCCCTGGAGGTCCGGCAGGCCTACCGGCACCTGCCGGTCGAAACGGCCCGGTCTGGTGAGGGCGGGATCCAGGGATTCGGGACGGTTGGTGGCTGCCAGAATGATGACGCCTGTATTGTCTTCGAATCCGTCCATTTCCGTAAGCAGCTGGTTCAAGGTCTGTTCTCTTTCGTCGTTTCCGCCGATAGCGGCGCCGCCGCGCTTCTTGCCGATGGCATCGATTTCATCGATGAATACGATGCAGGGCGCCTTTTCCTTGGCCTGTTTGAAGAGGTCACGCACCTTGGCGGCGCCCATGCCGACGAACATTTCAACAAATTCGGAGCCGGAAATGGAGAAGAAAGGAACCTCCGATTCACCGGCCACGGCCTTGGCCAGCATGGTTTTGCCGGTGCCTGGCGGCCCTACCAGAAGAATGCCCTTCGGCATTTTGGCGCCGATGTCCTTGTAGCGGCTGGGGTTATGAAGGTAGGAAACCACTTCCTGCAGGCTGTCCTTCGCTTCATCCTCCCCTGCCACGTCGGCAAACTTGATGCCGTTGGTGGGCTTGACGAAAATCTTGGCGTTGGATTTCCCCATGCCGAACTGCATGGCCCCGGGGCCGCCCATATTTTTCATAATTTTCTTATTCATGTAATGGCCGATGCCGAAGAAAATCAGAATCGGCAGGATCCAGCTGAGGGCGAAATCAAGGAGGGGGTTCATGGGGGTTACAATTTTGCCGGTGAAATCGGCGCCGGACTTATGGAGCCGGTCCACCAGCTGGGGATCATTCATGGGGGCCGTCTTGTAGGCCTGCTTGTCCCCTTTCTTGGTGAAGATGATCTGGTCCTGCTCCACCTGCACCTTGTCGATTTCCTTGTTTTCCGTCATGGTCATGAAGCTGGAGTAATCCACGCTCTTCACTTCATTGCTCTTGAACATGGGCATGATGAGGGAGTTAAAAAAAATGATGACCAGGAATATGATGGCATAGTAGGCCAGGATAGGTCGTTTGGAAGGCTTAACTTCTTTCAATGTATTTCCTCTCTTTCTTATTGATTTTCAATGCCGTGCAGGAAAAATGTTTCCCAGTACGCCGGAAGGCTGGCGGAAGCCACCCGTCCGTGACATTCCCCTTCAAAAAGGGACCACATGGCGCCTGCAAAAAGCTCCGTCATCACGGAAGCGGGAATGTCCACCCGGAAAGCACCGGATTTCTGGCCCCGAAGGAAGAAATCGGTCATCTGCCGGGTATAGGTTTCCTGGCACCAGCTGTCGATACTGCCTGTCACATTGCCGTAGCAGAGGAGCATGAGATACTCCTTGTTATCGCAGCAGCAGCAGATGATGTCCCGAAGGCGGCTTTTGGAATCGCCCTCTCCTTCATTCACCAGTTCCATGAGGAAGGAAACCTTCTCCCTTGCCTTCTCACTGAGCAGGCGGGACAGATTGTCCCGGGAGCCGTAGATCCGGTAAAAGGTGGCCTTGCTGATACCCGCCGCCTCCGCCAGTTCCTTTGCCGTGCGGCGGGGATTGATACAGAAGGCAAGGGCCAGTTTCTTCAATTCCTCTTCTCTGCTTTCTGTGTCCATTATACACCTCTTTTATCTCATAAAAATATCTTTATATCATTTTGAGACTTTATAGTCTCTTTTGAGGTAATCATAACACGACACATGTATCCAGTCAACAGCAGTCATAAAAAAAGGCTGTGAAAAAATGATTAAAGGCTGTGAAAAAATGATTTACATTTTTTCACAGCCCCTACAGGATTTATTCCTTTATCATATATGGTTCAAGCAGGTTTTTAATATCGATTTCCATGTACTTCACGGACTGCTCGGTCAGGTTCCAGGAGCCGTTCATCATGCACCAGATGGTAAGTGCACCGAAGAAATGGCTCATCATGAGCTTGGCCAGCGTATCCACCGGCGCGTCTTCCGTAAGTTCTCCTACCCCGGTGCCCTGCCGGACGGCGCAGATTTTCATAAGGGCGCCGTAAATATTGTACAGAGCGGCCTTGGCCTCCGAATCCTCTTCTTCCGACTCCATGGTTTCCCGGATCCACTGCCTGATGAGGCGGACCCCCGCCCAGGCGGCGTCCTTGCAGAGAGCGGTTACATAATAGTAGCACCGCTCATCCACCGGCCCGTCAAAATGGATGGATTTTTCCGTAGTCGCCTGACAGGACTGGAAGGACAGCTCCGCCACCACATCTTCCTTGCACTTGAAATAGTGGTAGAAAGTTCCTTTGGCCACGCCGCTGTCCCTGGTTATATCTTCCACGGAAACCTTGTCAAAACCCCTTTCGCCGATGAGCCTTTTTGCCGACTCCAAAAGTTTTGCCCTGGTCCTCTCCGCTTTTTTCGTTAATCCCATAACATCCTCCCGGTCATATCAATTTTTGACCCATTTTCAACCGTTGGTCACTTTTATAGTATACAGGATATAGACCATGCTCGCAATGGTGAAATGTGATGCAGGGGCCCGCGGCCCCGGATTCAGAGGGGGGGCGCCTTTGGGCGCTAAGGGGCGCGGCTTCGGTGTGAGGGTTCAAAAGATTCAAAGGGTTCAAAGGAGAAGGTTGACGCCTGCTTCGCAGGCGGGGTTTGACCGGCCTGCGGCTGGAGGGTTCTCAAGTTGGACAGCCGCCTTTGGCCGCTGAGAGTTTGGGATTGCCGCCGGTCAGCGGGAATTGGCCGCCTT
The DNA here is from genome assembly GCA_002320515.1 of Dialister sp. UBA1703. GTDB lineage: Bacteria > Bacillota > Negativicutes > Veillonellales > Dialisteraceae > Dialister. Next base: position 5,777 of record DCJJ01000089.1, read on the forward strand.
TCACGGTCAGCCGACTAAAAGGAAG
>DCJJ01000089.1:5827-31618 GCA_002320515.1 Dialister sp. UBA1703
TGGAGGTCCTATGCAGGACCTCCACAGCCACCCCTTATCCGGCTGCGCCGGACTTTCCCCTATTCAGGGGACAGAATAAACCTCTCTATGCTTTTTCTTAGCGTCATGTGGCACACTGCCCAGCGCCCATAGTGTCCCGCGGTAAGCGGTCAGCGGATAGCGGACAACTGTCCCACTATCTCACTGTCCCACTAGCACACTAGTACACTATCCCACTATCTCACCAGCCCCTATTCCCCCAGCACCGGTTTTTTCTCTGCAATGCCCACTTTTCTTGGGTAGGTCTTGGGGCAGGGGGCGGTTTTACGGATGTAGAGGATGGTGCGGCGGTCTCCTCCCGGAAGGGTGAGTTCTTTTTTCTCTTCCAGGGCGCCGTGAAGTTCGCGGAGGATTTTCCCTGCGGTTTTCATTTCCTCATCGGCTCCCGGCCCTTTCATGGCCGCAAAAACGCCGCCTACTGCCACGAAGGGAAGGGCCCATTCGGAGATAACGGGCATGGCTTTGACCGCCCGGGCGGTGACTACGTCGAAGGATTCCCTGGTCTTTTTGCGCCGTCCCCCTTCTTCCGCTCGGATGTGGAGGCATTTCACGTTTTTGATGCCCAGATCGGCGCAGGCGCCTTCGATGAAGGCCAGTTTTTTCCGGATGGAGTCCACCAGAAGGAACTGCATATCCGGGCGCAGGATGGCCAGGGGCACGCCGGGGAAGCCGGCGCCGGTGCCAAGGTCCAGCACCCTTCCCTTTTCCGGGAAATATTTTTCATCATATACGGTGAGTGAATCGTACACATTCTTGATCAGACTTTCCTCTACGTCCTTAATGCCGGTGAGATTCACTTTACCGCTCATGGCAATGACCATGGCATTGTACTCAGTCAGCTTTCTTGCGGCCTCCTCATTGGCCGGAAGGCCCAGGGCCTCCATCATTTCGCAGGCTGTCATCTTTTTCTTTTCTCCTTCCAAAAAGAAATATGTGATGAAATGGTCCTTCTTCCCCTATTTTCCCTGTGGGAAGAAAGGATGGATATATAAAGGGGGGCGCGGCTGCGCCGCAGGTTGTATAAAAGGGTTGTGTAAAAGGGTTGTGTAAAAAGGTTCCCAGGTTTGATCGGCCTGTCGGCCGGAGGGTTCTTAGGTTTGACAGTCGCCTCTAGCGGCATTTATACTGGCGCCGCAGGCGCCCTGCCTCCCCAGCGGCAGCGATATTACATAACTCCCCTTTGAACCAGCCCGGAAGGCGAAGCCCTTCCCGGGCCGAACCGGGGCACTGAGAGGCAATAGCCTCGACAGTGCCCTGAACCCTCTGAACCCGCTTTGCTTTCGGGAATACAGTTTCCCGCCGCCGGTGACACTGCCCCCCTATTTCGCCGCCTTCATTCTCTTGACGTACACCATGAGCACGGACATGTCCGCCGGAGAGACGCCGGAGATGCGGGAGGCCTGGCCCAGGGAGAGGGGACGGATTTTGTCCAGTTTCTGCCGGGCTTCGATGGAAATCCCTTCCAGATGGAGATAGTCTATGTCCTTTGGCATTTTTTCGCTTTCCATGCGGGCCGCTTTCTTCACCGCCGCTTCCTGGCGGGCAATGTAGCCTTCGTACTTCACGGTGATTTCCATTTCTTCCACCGCTTCAGGGTCAAAGACCGGGCAGCCCAGGACATCCACCATTTTCCGGTAGGTCATTTCCGGACGCTTCAGGATCTTGTCGGCCCCCATGCCGGTGGTAAGGGGCGCGGAGCCTATGCTTTCCAGGGCGGCATTCATTTCCGCCTTGGGGGTGAAGCGCTTGGTGCGGATGTAGGCCATGGCTTCTTCAAATTTTCTCTTTCTTTCCAGGAAATGCTGGTACCGGTCTTCTGTTACCAGGCCGATATCGTAGCCCTTCTGGGTGAGTCGCAGGTCCGCATTATCCTGCCGGAGGATGAGCCTGTATTCGCTGCGGCTGGTCATCATGCGGTAGGGTTCGTTGGTGCCCTTGGTGACCAGATCGTCAATGAGGGCACCGGTATAGGCTTCATGGCGGCCCAGGATGAAGGGGTCTTTTCCCTTGATTTTAAGGGCGGCGTTAATGCCTGCCATAAGGCCCTGGGCGGCGGCTTCCTCGTAGCCGGAGGTGCCGTTGGACTGGCCGGCGGAGTAAAGGCCGGGGAGTTTCTTCACTTCCAGGGTGGGATAAAGCTGCAGGGGATCCAGCAGGTCGTATTCAATGGCGTAGGCGGGACGCATGACTTTCACGTCCTCCAGTCCCGGAATGGTGCGGAGGAAGGCGTACTGCACATCAATGGGCATGGACGTAGACATGCCCTGGACGTACATTTCATTGGTGTCAAGGCCTTCCGGTTCGATGAAGAGCTGGTGCCGTTTCTTGTCGGGGAAACGGACTACCTTGTCTTCAATGGAAGGGCAGTAGCGGGCGCCTACGCCGTGGATGAGGCCGGCGTACTTGGGGGCACGCATGAGATTTTCCCTGATAATGGAGTGGGTGGTTTCATTGGTATAGGTGAGCCAGCAGTTTCTCTGGTTCCTGTCTTCTCTTTCATCCATGAAGGAGAAGGCATGGTTCTGCGGGTCTCCTTCCTCTAGCTGCATATGATCCAGATGGAGGCTCCGGATATCTACGCGGCTGGGGGTGCCGGTTTTGAAACGGAGGATGTCAATGCCGTGTTTTCGCAGGTTTTCGGACAGTCCCACCGAGGGGCGCATGCCGTTGGGGCCGCCGGAATACATGGTTTCACCGATAATGATTTCGCTGTCCAGATAGGTGCCGGTGCAGAGGATCACCGCTTTTGCCCGGTATTCTTCATGAAGTTCCGTGGTAATGCCCACGCATTTTCCGTCTTCTACAATAATATCCATCACCTGCACCTGCTTCAGGTCCAGGTTGTCCGTGTTTTCCACCACCTGCTTCATGTAGCGGTGATAGGCATTCTTGTCGGACTGGGCGCGGAGGGCGTACACCGCCGGCCCTTTCCCCAGGTTCAGCATACGCATCTGGATGGCGGTCTTGTCCGCTGCAATGCCCATTTCTCCGCCCAGAGCGTCGATTTCCTTCACCAGATGGCTTTTGCCGGGGCCGCCGATGGCAGGATTGCAGGGCATCATGGCCACGTTTTCCAGGGAAATGGTGGTAAGGAGGGTTTTGCAGCCCAGCCGGGCCGATGCCAGGGCCGCCTCGCAGCCCGCGTGGCCTGCGCCTACCACGATTACATCATACGTATCAATAAGATACATGGTTTCCTTCTTTCTTCAATAAAAAGCAGCCAGAGGCTGCTTCCTTAATATAACAAGCCGATACTTTATTATATAAAATATGGCAGTAGTTTAAAAGGGGGCACGGCGTCAATAGGATGCCTGAGTATCCCCAAACGCAAAGGGGGCGCGGCTGCGCCGCAGGTTGTGTAGAAAGGTTGTGTAAAAGGTTCTCAGGTTTGACCGGCCGTTGGCCGGAGGGTTCTCAGGTTTGACGGGCCCATAGGGCTCGAGGGTGGTGGTATCGCCCTGTCGGGCGATGCCTTTGCTTCGCAAAGGAAGGAGCCTGCATTACGTGCTTATCTTCCCTCCGTCACAGTCATTCTGAGCGTAAGCGAAGAATCTTTGTACATGCCGATAGTGTCTCATCTACCGATAAATACCAGTCGGCGGGAATTGGCGACCTATGGTCGCCACCCCCTATCCGGCGCCGCCGGACTTCTCCACAGGAAAGCGTCTCACTTGGTTCTCAGGTCGCTTCGCTCCCCTACGAACCAAGTTCGCTTGCCACCCCTATTCAGGGGGAAGAATAGGCCTCTCTACGCTTTCCACCGGCGAACAGCTGACAGCCGATAGCCGACAGCCGACAACTGTCCCACTGTCTCACCAGCCCACTATTTCCCCACGCAGAACCGTTCGAAAATCTTATTAATCAGTTCGTTATCCACTGTGTCGCCGGTGATTTCGCCCATGCGGTTCCAAGCTTCCACCAGATCTACGGTAATGCAGTCGGCGGGCATATTGTCTTCCAGGGACTGCTGTGCCCGGCGGACGGCTTCCAGTGCTTTTTTCACCAGGTCCACATGGCGGAGGTTGGTGAGGAAGAGCTGTCTTCCTGCGTCCCGGTCCTGGGTTTCGGTAAGGCGGCGGAGGGCTTCTTCCAGTTCTTCCATGCCGCTGCCGTAGCGGGCGGAGAGGGATACCACCGGCGCATCTCCTGAAAGGGTCTTGATTTCTTCTGTGTCCACTTCCTGGGGAAGGTCGTATTTATTAAGGATGACCATGGATTTTCTTCCCTGCAGGGAGGAAAGGAGCTCCCGGTCTTCCTTTTCCAGAGGATGGGAGCCGTCGATGACGGCCAGCACCAGGTCTGCCTGTTCCATGGATTTCCTGGCCCTTTCGATGCCGATTTTTTCCACTTTGTTGTCGGTTTCCCGAAGGCCGGCGGTATCCATGAGCACCAGGGGGACGCCGCCGATTTTGATGGATTCTTCGATGGTGTCCCTGGTGGTGCCGGGGATGTCGGTGACGATGGCCCGGTCTTCCTGGAGAAGGGCGTTAAGGAGGCTGGATTTTCCGGCATTAGGCTTTCCTACAATGGCGGTGCGGAGGCCGTCTTTGATGATGCGTCCTTCTTCCGACCGTTTCAGCAGGGAGGCAAGGCTTTTTTCAATATCTGACAGGCCTTCGCCGATTTCTTCATTGGTGAGGTCTTCCAGGTCTTCTTCCGGGTAGTCGATGGTGACTTCCAGTTTGGTAATCAGGTCGGTGAGCTTGTCCCGTCCTTCCTTTACGAAGCGGAAGAGGGCGCCGGAGAGGTGGCTTTCCGCCTGGGACAGGGCGGCGGAGCCTTTGGCTTCGATAATATCCATCACCGCCTCCGCCTGGGAGAGATCCAGCCGGCCGTTCAGAAAGGCTCTTTTCGTAAATTCGCCGCGGCTGGCAGGGAGGGCGCCGTTTTCCAAAGCCAGCTCCAATGTCTCCCGGAGGGCTTCGGTGGAACCGTGAATCTGGATTTCTACCACGTCTTCGCCGGTGTAGGAATGGGGTGCCTTCATGTACACCGCCAGCCCTTCATCCACCTTCTTCTCCCCTTTTTTCACGTGGCCGAAGTACATATGGTAGGGCAGGGCCTCTGCAAAACTTTTGATTTTTTTCGTATGAAACAGGGCATCCGCCACGGAAACGGCATTCATGCCGCTGATACGCAGGATGCCTATGCCCCCTTCGCCGGGGGCGGTGGCTATGGCTGCAATGGTTGTTTCTTCGTACATATGGAACTCCTTAAGGAAAATAGATTGAAATTTATATATCTATTGTATCAGAGTCCGCCATCAATGTCATGGGGCTTTCCATCTGTATGGCACAGGCGGCGAATGGGACAATAAAAAAGGCCCGGAAGAAATGGTTGATATTTCTTCTGCGCCTTTTTTCATCAGGAGGAGTAGTCCAGGTCTACATAGGCCAGGAAATCGTAGTCCGGATATTTTGCCTTCATCTTTTTCTCTATTTCACGGCACACTCCGTCCCTGTCCTTTTCATCAAAGCTGAAGACAAGGTCGAAGTTGGTGAAATGTTCTTTTTCATCCACATAGAAGCCGTGAATCTGCAGGATATGGGGATAGTCCTTCATTATCATCCGAAGGCTCCGTCTCATGTTCCGGGCGGTTTCCGTATCTTTATTGGATGCATAAATGCCGATGGTGAGGAATACGCCGAATTCATCCAGCACGGTACGCATGATTTTTCTTGTCAATATCTGGATGTCCCTGGCGGTCATGGCATCTGCCACTTCGATGTGGACGGAGCCGCTGTTCCTGGCAGGGCCGTAGTTATGGACTTCCAGGTCGTAGGCCCCCAGGACGCCTGGGAAGGAGGTGACTCTGCTCTTGATTTCATGGGACAGGCTGTCGTCAATGCGAAGGCCGATGAGGTGGTCCAGGGTGTCCTTCAGGATTTCATAGCCCGCTTTCAGGATGAAGACGGAAATGATGAGGCCCAGTATGCCTTCCAGGTTCCAGCCGAAGACCAGATTGAGGATGGCGGACACCAGGGTGGCGCTGGAGAGAATGGCGTCGGAGAGGGCGTCGGTGCCGGAGGCGGTGAGGGCCTGGGACTTCAGCCGACGGCCCTGATGGATTACATACTTCCCCAGTACCAGCTTCACCAGAATGCCTGCCACGATGATACCGAGGGTGAGCATGGAGTAGTGGGTGTCCGGCGGTTCCATCACCTTTTCCAGGGACTCCTTGAAGGCCCCTGCCCCTGCCAGAAGCACGATGACGGCGATGATGGCGGAGGTGAAGTATTCGATCCGTCCAAATCCGTAGGGGTGCTCCCTGTCCGGCGCCCGGCCGGCCAGGAGGGTGCCTGCGATGGTCACCAGGGAGGAAAAGGCATCGGACAGGTTATTCAGTCCGTCCAGCACTACCGCAATGGAGTTGGCCATGAGCCCGGCTCCTGCCTTCACTGCTGCCAGAAATACATTGGCCGCCGCTCCCTGAATACTCACCTTCACGATTTCTCTGTTCCTGTTCATCTCTGTCACCTGTCTGCCCTTTCCATCCTTATGGCTGTTCGATATACCGGGTGCACTACCCGTGCCACCTTGTCCATAGATTCCGTCGGTTCAAACCGTTCTACCACATGACCTTCACGGTCTACCAGAAATTTGGTGAAATTCCACTTAATATCGGGGTTTTCCTTATAATGCCAGTCCCGCTGGCGGAGGAAAAGGCTCATGCCCAGAGCCTTGGCCCCTTTTCCGAAGCCTTGGAAGCCTTTTTCCGATTTCAAATAGGTATAGAGGGGAAGTTCATGGGGCCCGTTCACATTCGCCTTTTTCATGCGGGGGAAGGTGGTGTGATATTTCAGGGAGCAGAACTTTTCTATGCCCGCATCGTCTTCCGGCGCCTGCCCCAGAAACTGGTTGCAGGGAATGTCCAGAATTTCCAGCCCCTTCTTCCGGAAGGCCTGGTACAGTTCTTCCAGCGCCCGGTACTGGGACGTGAACCCGCAGTGGGTGGCTGTATTGACGATGAGAAGCATCTTTCCCCGGAATTCTTCCAGGGCCACGGTTCTGCCCTGGTTATCCTCCAGCTTGAAATCATAAATACTCATAAGTACCTCCTTGTGTCCCCGGCTGCTTCTTATTCTGCCAGCAGCTTTTCGATTTCCGCTTCCATGGAAACGGGGGACGCCGTCGGTTCGAAGCGGTCCACCGGCTGGCCTTCGCGGTTTACCAGGAATTTGGTGAAGTTCCACTTAATGGAGTCCCCTTCCAGGTATTCCGGGAAATGGCTCTTCAGTGCATTGGTCAGCATTTCCGTGCTGGGGGAGTCGGGATCAAAGCCCTTGAATTTCTGTGCTTCCGTGAGGTATTTGAAGAGGGGCTGTGCATTGTCTCCCCGTACGTCTCCCTTTTCGAAAATCTGGAAGGTGACGCCGTAGTTCAGGCGGCAGAATTCCTGTACTTCCTGGTTGCTGCCCGGTTCCTGGTGGGCAAACTGGTCGCAGGGGAAGCCCAGGATTTCCAGACCCCTGTCTTTATACTTCATGTACAGATCCTGCAGTTCCTTGAACTGGGGAGTGAATCCGCACTTGCTGGCGGTATTTACGATAATGAGCACCTTGCCCTTGTAGTCAGCCAGGGATTTTTCCTCGCCTCTGCTTGTTTTTGCTTTGAAATCATATACGTTCATGGGAATTCCCCTTTTCTATTATATTACTTATTGAAATGTATGGGAAATAATGAATATGCTGCCTTACCGGAGCAGGGCGTCAATGCCTGCCTTGTCGAAGCCAAGGACATAGTCCTTATCGTTCACTGTGGTGATGGGCACCATGGTGTCGCCGGTGAGCTTGTAGCAGGCATCCCGGTCTGCTTTGTTTTCTTCAATGTTGTGGACTTCGAAATCCACATTTCTGCTCTTCAGGTATTTCTTGACCTTTTCGCACCAGGGGCATTCGTTGATGGAATATACTTTAACCATGTTTTTTTCTCCTTTATATCAATGACTATATCAAATACTTATGAAATCAATTCCTTCCCAGTTTTTCGAGATACTGTCCGGCCAGCAGGGCAGCGGTGGTGCCGTCGGCTGCAGCGGTGGTGAGCTGGCGGATTTCCTTTTTCCGCACATCCCCTGCGACAAAGACGCCGAGGATTTCAGTCCTGCAGTCTTCTCCCGCCGGAATCCTTCCCTCTTCCAGGGAAATCTCCCCTTCAAAGAAGGCGGTATTGGGTTCTACGCCGATATTGACGAAGACGCCGTCCACTGCCAGATTTTCCGTTTTTCCAGTATCTTTGTGGATCAGGTCTACGGAAGAAAGCCAGCCTTCCCCATGAAGGGCAATCACTTCCATTTCCAGAAGGATTTTCACCTTGGGGTTGGCCCGAAGAGCTGCCTGGGATACCTCATCCGCCCGCAGCTGGGAGCGGTGAATGAGGTACAGCCGGTCCGCATAGCGGGTAAGGAAATTGGCTGCGTCCACTGCCGCATTGCCTCCGCCTACTACGGCAATGGTCTTGCCTTCATACCGGTGTCCGTCGCAGAGCTCACAGTAGTGTACGCCCTTTCCGGCATACCTGCGTTCCTCGGGAAGAGGAAGGCGCCGCCGGTTCATGCCGGATGCGATGATTACCGCCTGGGTGTCATACATATGCTCTTCCGTTTCCACGATTTGGGAGCTGCCCTTGAGGCTCACCTTCTGAATGGTGTCAAATTCGTCGATTTCAGCGTCGAATTTTTCCGCCTGCTTCTGCACAGTGCCCATGAGGTCGCTGCCCGACACTTCCAGGAAGCCGGGATAGTTTTCAATGCCTGTGGCATTAGCGATCTGTCCTCCGATGATCCCGTTTTCCAGGACCAGCACGGACAGATTCATCCGCCCCGCATAGAGGGCTGCGGTGAGGCCCGCCATGCCGGCCCCGATAATGATTACGTCTTTATGACTTCTGATTTTGGCCATCCACCTGTCTCCTTTCATTGATTGGTGTTTCTGTTCTTCTATGTGAAGCGCAGCCGCCTGCCGGAGGATGAACGGGTGGTGACCGTCACCATTACGAAAGAAGGCATGGCCCTTCGGGAAAAGGCAAAGGCCATCCCCCAGGCCCTGGCCTGCCGCCTTGCCAAAAAGGGCGACTTGTTTACGCCGGAAAAAGTGGATACCTTAAGGAAACAGCTCTACCGCATTATCGACGCCCTGGGGAAGGACTGATTTTCATAGGGGAGAAAGGGACTTCCCTTATTCTTTCCATATAAAGACATCCTGTCCGAAGGGCAGGGTGTTTTTTGCTGCCAGTCGCAGAGCAGCCCAAAAAAGGGGGGCTGTGAAAAAATGCAGAAATGACACCGCTGCCACTCCACCTCACTGTCATTTCCACCGCAGCAGGCCATGGCCTGCGCGGAAAGAACCATGTCATACGCAAAAAGGCTTTGAAGAAAACGGAATCATTTCTTCAAAGCCTTTTTTGCCTGCCGGTTATAAAAAAAGAGGGGCGCACCCCTCTTTTTTATCTGTCTTATTTCAGAACCTGGCGAAGCATCCAGATTTCTTTGTAGAAGCTTTCGATGTAGTCGTCCATGAGGGCGCTGGTGAGGTAGTCCCCTGCTTCATCAGCCGCTTTCTTCACATCCAGCACATCGTCCCGGAGAAGTTCGAAGTCCTTCAGTACGGAAGCAAATGCTTCTTCCGAGGTGAGTTCCTTGTTTTCCGCTTCTTCCACAGCGGTGAGAGCCAGGAAGCCTTTCAGTGTGGATTCAGGCTTGAGGGAGAGCTTCAACATATCCTCTGCCACGCCGTCCACCATGCCGGCAATCATGTCATAGTAGCTTTCCAGTTTCGGATGATCATCGAAGAAATGATATCCTTTCAGGTACCAGTGATAGCTCTGCAGTTTGTGGTACTCCACAACCAGGTCCGCCAGCAGTTTGTTCAGTAATCTTTCCATGATAATTCCTCCTTGTATTAAAAATTGAATTTGATTTTTTATTTCAGAAACCGTATCTGTTTATCTCGATTTCTGATATAATTATATCGTCAGAAATGAAATAAAAATAGCAAAATCATATCCACTTTTATAACAATCGTATCAATTGAGGTGAATTATGAAATCCTATGCGCTCATCCCCGGCACCCCTGCTGCCGGCAATGCGAAAATGAAGACACTCTATGCAGGAAAGGAGAAGGGGGAAGAAAACACATCCTCCCTCACCCACTGGCATGAAGAGGCGGAATGCATTACCCTGCTCGCCGGCTCCCTTGATTTCCAGGTCAATGAAAGGGTCATCCCCCTCCATGAAGGAGACACCCTCTTCCTCTTCCCCGGGGTTATCCACAAAAACGGGCCGGAGCCGCCGGGCACCACCCTCATCCGGGTGCTGGTGAACGAGGAGGTAATGACGGCGGACAGGGAAATCCAATGCCGCCTCATCCGTCCCTTCCTGGAAAACAGGCAGTCCGATTTCCTTTATATTCCCGCTTCCCGCGACAGGGACGGAGCCCTTTCCTCCCTGCTCCAGGATATGGAAAAGGGAAGCCATGAAAAAGGGCTTCTGGGGCGGCTCAAGGTCATCGCCCTTCTCCATCTCCTCCTTTACCGGCTGTGCCTCCTCTTTCCGCCGGAAAAAAAGAAGGGCCCCCTCGCCTCCCCTTCAGACCGACAGGTCCTGAAGGATATGGCCGACTACATCCGCAGCCGCTACGGGGAAAAAATCACACTGGACGACATTGCCGCCGCCGGAAAGGTGTCCCGCAGCAAGTGCTGCTCCATTTTCAAAACCTACATGGACTCCTCACCCATCGATTATGTGAACGGCTACCGGCTGGGCGTGAGCCGCACCCTTCTGGAATACCAGGACACCTCCATCCAGGATATTGCCTATGCCTGCGGGTTCTCCAGCCAGAGCTACTTTACCAAACTCTTCAGCCGCACCTTCCACATGACCCCCAGGGAATTCCGCGCCTCCCACCGGGCAGGGTAAATGCCTCTGCCCCATATGACAGAGTGCTGGGGAAGCGCCGATTCATTTACTGACTGCTTTTATTCCTGAAATCCTACACCATGCAGGAAATGGGACGAATAGAACTCCCCTCTTTCCTGCATTCCCTTGTATCGCCATACAAAAAGGGGCTGTGAAAAAATGATTTACATTTTTTCACAGCCCCTTTTTATATATTATGATTTCAAAGTGTCCTTCCCAAATCCAGGGCCATCTGCTTATCCTTTTCCGGGGGACGGCCGGCGATGGTAAGGTAGCCGCCAATCATGGCGCCGTTTAAGCCCGCTGCCAGGGCAAAGGCCTGGAGGTCCCGGAGGGCCGTTTCCCTGCCGGCGCAGACGCGCATAATGGCATGGGGCAGGATGAAGCGGTAGAGGGCAAATATGCGGAGCACTTCCACCGGTTTCGGCGGTTTGTTTTTGCCGGAGGGAGTGCCGGGAATGGGGCTGAAAATATTGAGGGGCACGCTGGTAACGTGGTGGCTCCTGAGGGCGAAGGCCATGTCGATGCGGTCTTCATCCGTTTCACCCAGACCCATAATGCCGCCGGAGCAGACTTCGAGGCCCGCCTTCTGGATGCGGCGGATGTGGTCTTCCTTTTCTTCGTAGGTGTGGGTGGTGCAGATATGGGGGAAATAGTGCTGCGCCGTTTCCAGATTGCAGTGAATGCGCTGGCAGCCCGCTTCTTTGAGCTGTTTCAGCTGGTCATCGGTTAAAAGGCCCAGAGAGCAGCAGACAGAGAGTTTCGTCTCTTTCGTAATGAGCTTCACTGCCTTCACAATGGAGGCAAACTGCACAGGGTCGCTCTGCCCCCGCCCGCTGGTGACGATGCCGAACCGTTCCGCGCCGTAGGCTTCTGCCTGCTTTGCTTCATGAAGCAGGTCTTCCGGGCTCCGTAAAGGATATTCCTTTACGCCGGTATGGTACCAGCCTGACTGGGCGCAGAATCTGCAGTTTTCCGTGCATCGGCCGCTTCTGGCATTCACATCGCTGCAGAAACGCATCTTGTCTCCGCAGAAGGTTTTTCGAATCTTGTCGGCTGCCGCCATCAGGAAGAGGGGCTCCTTCTTTCCCGCTTCATTGAGCTTTCCTGCTTCCTCCCTGGTGATATCGGTGCCTCCAAGGATTTTATTCATACAGTCTTCAATATATTTTACGTTTTCATCCATATGGCTATGTTTCACTTCTTCCCATGTCTGCGCTCCTTGAGCGCAAAAGGTTCTAAAGTTTGACCGGCCCCTTCAGGGCCAGAGGGTTCTTAAGTTTGACAGCGGCTGTGCCGCTGAGGGTTATGGCGGCGGCTGACGCCGCAATATATAGGCCGCTTAGCGGCCAGGGTTCGAAGGGTTCAGAGGGTGGTGGTGGCGCCCTTGGGACACGCCTTCGGCGTGAGGGTTCAGAAGGTTCAAAGGGTGGTGGTAGCGCCCTTCGGGCGCAATAAATAAGCTGGCGCCGGAGGCGCCGTACCCCGCCAATACAGTGGTACTTTATAACTCCCCTCTGAACCAGCCCGGAAGGCGGAGCCGATTCCGGGCCGAACCTGAGGTGCTAAGGGGCTTGCCCCGACAGCACCTTGAACCTGGGCGCCGTAAGGCGCCTGAACCCCCTTGCGTTCGGGAATACAGCCTTCTAACGTCTGCCGTCTGATTATCTGATGTCTTCCCGCCGACTGGTATTTACCGATTCCCCCTCACTTACTATTCTTACCGAGATTCTTCGCTGCGCTCAGAATGACCGGTGGGAGGCGGGAAGGGGGGGGACAGCGGACAGCCGTCCCACCAGCCCACTATCTCACTAACTCACTAGATCACTAGCACACTAGCACACTAGCACACTGTCTCAGTTCAAATTCGGCGCTGTCTGTGTTCTCCCCAGATCGTGGAGCATGGCAATATCATCCTGGGGATCGCTTCCCTTGCTGGTGAGGTAGTTACCGATCATGACGCCGTTCATGCCGCCGGCCAGGGCCATGGACTGGAGGCTCCGGAGGTTGATCTGCCGTCCGCCGGCGGTGCGGATCTGGGCCTTGGGGAGGACGAAGCGGAACATAGCAAAAGAGCGGAGGATTTCAAGGGGAGAAAGGCGCTTGTTGTGCTCAAAGGGGGTACCGGGGATAGGATTCAGTACGTTCAGCGGCACGGCGTCAATATGCATTTCCTTCAGATGGAATGCCATTTCCACCCGCTGGTCCAGGGATTCGCCAAGACCGATAATGCCGCCGCAGCAGACGCGGATGCCTGCTTTCTGAGCACGGGCTACGTTCTCCGCCTTTTCCTCCGCTGTATGGGTGGTGCACACTTCCTTGAAGAAGGAAGGAGCTGACTCGATATTGCAGTGCAGGCGGCTGATACCGGCTTCTTTCAGCTGGTAAGCCTGTTCCTGGGTGAGGAATCCGAGGGAGCAGCATACTTCGATGCCTACTTCCTTGCGGATACGACGGATTAAGTCGAGAATTTCCGCAAAGTCCTTCGGATTTCTCTGGTCACGGCCTGCAGTAACAATATCGAAACGGGCTGCTCCGGCTTTTTTCGCTCTCTTAGCCGCTTCAATGACCTCTTCTTCCGGAAGGAATTTATAGGTTTTTACACCTGTATTGTAACGGGCAGACTGTGCACAGAATTTGCAGTCCTCCTGGCAGGAGCCGCTCCTTGCGTTGATGATAGCGCAGAGATCCACGCCCCGGCCGGAGAATTTCTGGCGGATCTTGTCGGCGCAGGCCAGGAGAAGCATGGTATCTTCATCCCTGGTGCGGATCAGGGCTCTGGCCTCTTCTTCGGTCAGTTCTCCGCCGTCCAAAACTTTTTCAGTCCATTTCAAAATCTGTTCACAGCTGCTTTCCATTGCAAACCACTCCTTTTATAAAATCACCTGCTGTCAGATAGCAGGGTACTGCCTTGATAAAACCTTACGTGCAAACGTAATAGAAATATTCGTGTTTCACAATGGTGCGGAATACTTCTATCTGTATGAAATTGTATATGAAATCAAAGCTGAGGCTGGGTCATGGAGCGTCCCAGATCTTCGGTCATCCGGATATCCTCCTTCGGATCCCGTCCGCCGGTGGTAAGGTAGCCTCCCACCATAATGCCGTTCAGGCCGCCGGTCAAAGCATAGGCCTGCAGACTGCGGAGGTTCACTTCCCGGCCGCCGGCGGTGCGGATGAGCGCCTTCGGCAGAACGAAGCGGAACATGGCGAAGGTGCGGAGCACTTCCAGCGGCGGCAGGCGGCGGTTCGTATAGAAAGGCGTGCCTTTCACCGGATTCAGAATGTTCATGGGGATGGAATCGATGTGCATGGATTTCAGTTTGAAGGCCATTTCCACCCGCTGGTCCAGGGATTCGCCCAGGCCGATGATGCCGCCGGAGCATACCCGGATGCCCGCCTCCTGGGCGGTGCGGATGATGACTTCCTTATCTTCCATGCTGTGGGTGGAGCACACTTCCGGGAAATAGGAAGGTGCTGTTTCGATGTTGCAGTGGATTCTCGTGATGCCTGCTTCCTTCAGGCGGATGGCCTGCTCTTTGGTAATGAGTCCCAGGGAGCAGCACACTTCGATGCCTACCTGCTCACGAATTTTCTTCACAATATCGATGATTTCCTCAAACTCATTGGGATTGTCCTGGTTTCGTCCGCTGGTGACCAGGGAGAAACGGACAGCGCCGGCTGCCTTGGCTTTCTTCGCCGCTTCCAGAATTTCATCTTCCGGAAGGAGCCGGTATACTTTGGCACCGGTATGGTACCAGCCCGACTGGGCGCAGAACTTGCAGTTCTCCTGACAGTGGCCGCTTCTGGCATTGATGATGGCACAGAAATCCACGGCATTGCCATTGAATTTCTGGCGGATTTTATCCGCCATAGCCAGGAGCAGCATGGTATCCTCATCTTTGGTACGGATTAATTTCTTTGCTTCTTCTTCTGTAATCTCACCGCCATCCATGACTTTTTCAGCCAATTTGATAATTTCTGCACAAGCACTGTCCATAATGAAAACTTCCTTTCACAATCGGAGCGCCTGCGTTTCAAATTGTTACCTTGTGGTTAAGTATAAAATAAACAATCAAATCTGTCAATCCTGTTATTTATAGTAGTTGACAATATGTTGACATAATTGCTCTGGTGCCGCTTTTTAATATTTCTTTATCTTCCTGCCGTCCGCCTTATTCTATAATAAAGAAAAGACAGGGAAAGGAGGTCTGGGCCATGGCAGGAAAAAGAGAAACCAACAGGGTGTCCTACTATTTTCTAAAGGAGAAAAAGATACTGGCCATGACGGCCTTAAGCGGCATCCTTTACAACCTGGGCCTCGTCGCAGTCCCCTGGTTTGAAGGGCACATATCCCAGTACCTGGCAGACATTTTGGAAGGGACCCGCCAGCCTTCTTCCCTGGTATTCCTTGCCCTTTCCTACTTTTTCACCGTCCTTTTCGTACAGGCCATGCGGTATGTGAAACGCCTCTATGTGCGCCGTTTTGCCAACAACACCATACTGTCCATGAAGGAAACGATCTATACCAGGCTCCTTCAGGAAAATCGGCAGGACCTTGAGGGCCAGGGCGCCCGCTGGATGACCCGGGTCATTTCCGATGTAGAAGCCTGCGCCGAAGGCATGCGGAAATTTACGACGGAACTCTTCGATACCGGCGTAGCCCTTCTCGCTTACAGCGCCTTTCTCTTCTACTACGACTGGCGCCTCACCTTTCTGGTGCTTCTTTTCCCTCCGGCCGCCTACCTTCTGGCAGACAGGCTGAAGAAACCGGTCACCAGCGCCGGCCGCCAGGCAAAGGAATCAGCGGAGCGCCTGGCCCAGGGCACCATGGACCGGCTGCGCCATGCCCTGACCTACCGTCTCTATGGAGAAGAAGCGGCAGCCGATGAGCGCTACCGCCGCCGGCTCACCGATTATGAAAAGCGGCGGATCCGCCAGGGTCTTTGGGAAAACAGCATGGAACCGCTCTACCGGGTCATTGCCATGACCGGGTCTCTCCTCATTCTCTGGCTGGGCGGGAACAATGTGATGGGCCAGGGCTGGGAAGACTGGAACATTGCCGCCTTTGCCGCATACCTTGCCTGCTTTACAAGGCTGGCGGTGAAATCCTCCCATGCGGCCCACCTTTTCAATGCCCTGCAGAAAGCGGACGTTTCCTGGCACCGCATCCGTGATTTTCTAACGCCTCTTTCGGAGACGGCCCTGCCGGCTGCCAGGCCGGACCGCCTCACCGTGAGCCATGTATCCTTTACCTACCCCGGCGCCAGCCATGCTGTCATTCAGGACTGCACCTTTTCCGCCGCCCCCTCGGACATCATAGGCATTACCGGAGGCACCGCCTCCGGCAAGTCCACCCTGGGCCGCCTTTTCCTCATGGAATCTCCCCATGAAGGGTCGATTACCTGGGGCAAAAAGGAGCTGGGCCGGGACATATCCCCCCTGTCTCTCATAGGCTATATGGGCCATTCCATGGAGCTCTTCAATGCCTCCCTGGAAGATAATATAGGGCTTGGGAAAAAAGGAAATCTGGACGAAGCGCTGTGGGGTGCCTGCCTTGCCGAAGAAGCCGCCGCCTTTCCCCAGGGTGTAAAAACAGTAATCGGAGAAGGAGGCATCCGCCTTTCCGGCGGCCAGCAGGCCCGGGTCATGATTGCCCGCCTTCTCTACCACCGCCGCCCCCTCCTCATCCTGGATGACCCCTTCGCGTCGGTAGACAGGGAAACGGAAGACCAGCTCTTTGACCGCATCCATGCCCTGTGCAGGGATTCCATCATCCTACTCATTTCCCACCGTCTCCGCACCTTCCCTAAAACCAGCCAGGTCCTGTGGATAGGAAAGGACGGAAAAGTCACCACATCTACCCATGAAAAACTGCTGGCGGAAAATGAAGACTACCGCCGGCTCTGGGCTCTGCAAACCACAGAGATGCATGAAAGTCATTGCGAGGAAAGGAGGTAACCCCCATGGACCATCCCACTTCGGGCCTGAAAGAAATCACTGCTTCCTCTTTCACCGCCCGCCCGGCGCTGACTGCAGCCCTTTCAGGAACCATTTTCCTTTCCCTCTTTCTCAGCATCCTTCCGCCGCTGGTACTGCAGAGAGCCATTGATGCCCTGACCGCTGGAAAAGCAGAGAGCTCCCTCCTTCTCTTCTGGGGCCTGCTGTACTTTATTCTCACCGCCCTTAGCGGCCTGTCAGAGGGAATAAGGGAAACGCTGATTACCATGTTCGGCCAGTCCGTCACCAAAAGGATACGGCAAGCCATGGCAGCCAAGCTGAGCCGCCTTCCTGCCGCCTTCTTTACCGGCCGCGGTGAAGGCAGCACTGCCTCCCTTTTCGTCAATGATGTGGACACCCTGGAAGACCTCTTCGACTCCGGCATTATCAGCATGGCCGTAGACAGCTGCCGCCTCTTTTCCATACTGGCTGCCGTATACTGGCTGAGCTTCGGCCTATTCCTGCTGCTCCTTGCAGCCCTTCCCTTTCTCTTTCTTCTCACCCGGACCTTCCAGCATCACATGCTGACTGCCCAGATAGAAAACAGGAAAGCCATTGCCTCCACCAATGAGCTCATTCCCGAAACCTGCCGCAATATCCGCACCATCCGCCTCCTTTCCTGTGAAAATTTCATGAAGAAAAAATATGCCGCCGCCATTACCAGGAGCTTTCAGTCCATGGAAAAGACAAACTTCTACGATTCCATTTACTCTCCCATCATCCTTACCACCAGCGCCCTTCTCATATCCCTCATGGCCATTCTCTCCGTAAGCCCGGAGGGAGCCAACCTTTTCGGCATGACCGCCGGCACCGCCGCTGCCCTCATCGCCTATGTGGGAAAAATCTTCTCCCCCTTGGAAAGCCTGGGCATGGAAATAGAAAATATCCAGTCCGCCATGGCCGGCGTCCACCGGATCCGGGAATTTATGGAAGAGGAGGAAATGGCCCTGCCGAAAGAGAAGGGAAAGAAGAATGACCTGCCCCTCCGTATCAGCCATCTTTCCTTTGCCTATGAAAAAGGCCATCCCCTTTTCAAAGATTTCAGCCTCACCCTGGAATCCGGCTGCCATCTGACTCTCACCGGCCGCACGGGCAGCGGGAAAAGCACCCTCTTCAAACTCATTACCGGCCTCTATCTGCCTGACAGCGGTACCATTGCCCTCTTCGGCATGAATCCCGCTGCCATTTCTCCCAAAGAACGAAGAAAGATCTTCGGCATCGTGAGCCAGTC
The DNA here is from genome assembly GCA_002320515.1 of Dialister sp. UBA1703. GTDB lineage: Bacteria > Bacillota > Negativicutes > Veillonellales > Dialisteraceae > Dialister. Next base: position 24,013 of record DCJJ01000089.1, read on the forward strand.
CTTCCCCATAATTGATGGCACCGTGAGAGACCAGATCACTTTGGGCGATATGCGCATCACTGACACCATGACCGCATCAGCCCTCAGGATTTCCGGGCTGTACGAAACAGTGATGGCCCTTCCCCAAAAACTGGATACCCCTTTCCAGGACAGCCTTTTTTCAGAAGGAGAAAAACAGCTCCTTTCCATTGCCCGGGCCCTGGTATTCCAGCCGCCCCTCCTCCTTCTGGATGAAATGAATGCCCATCTGGATTCTCTGACAGAGCAGAAAGTGATGGACGCCCTGTCCCGGGCCTCCAGCCACCGCACGGTACTCTCCATTTCCCATCGTCTGGGAAAGGCCTGCCAGGGACCGGTGCTCTGTATAGGAGAAGGAAGAGGGGAAGGGAGGCCATAATTGAACTGTGTCTTTTGGGCACGCCTCTGGTGTGAGGGTTGACGGGACTTCGTCCCTCTGTGATTGTCCCACCGCCTGCGGGGGGGAAGGTGGTACGCAGTACCAAAGGGGGAAAGGGTTCTTAAGGTTCTTAAGTTTGACGCGCCTTCGGCGCGAGGGGGGTGGTGGCGGCTTCGCCGCAGATTTTAAAGAATGCGTTTCTCTCCTCCCTGTTACTTGCCCACCCCCATTCAGGGGTGGGTGGCGAGCGCAGTGAGCCAATCACCAGAATGCGTATCATGCCATATGACACAGAAAGTTAATCCCGTAACGCTGACTTCATGCTCATCGCCCCATAGGGCGATACCACAACCCTCGGCCCGAAGGGCCGTCAAACTTAAGAACCCTCCGGCCGTCAGGCCGGTCCATCCTAAGAACCCTTTTCCACAACCCTTTTCCACAACCCTTCTACACAACCCGCGGCGCCAGCCGCGCCCCCTCTTTTCCCCACGAAAAAAGGCTGTGAAGAAAGGATTGCCCTTTCTTCACAGCCTTTTTTTATTCGCTAAGGGAGGTGAGGTAATTTTCCAGTTCTTCCGCCAGGCGGTGGTTGCCGGTAAGGCCCGGCGCCAGGGGGATGAAGCGGAGGCTGTAGTCTTCGTCGCTTTTCCCCGGGATTTCTCTGGGGAATACGGCCCACACTTCTTTGACAGGGCGGCTGTCCCGGAGGGAGGTGATTTCGTCGCAGTCTCTGTAGAAGCGGGTGTTCATGTCCCGGTAGGCGTTGAACTGGCGGCGCAGGCTGGCGCTTCTTGTTTCGTCCTGCCAGAGGAAGAGGATGTCCCGGTATTTGAAGTCCGCCACCAGGGAGCCGTAGTAGAGGCCTCCTTTATAGTAGTCCAGGCGGAGGTCCGGCTGGCGGTGGGGGTTATTGGTGTAGAGGGGATGGTCCTTCCTGTCGGTGTCTGAGGAGGAGGCAGGAAGGATGCCGTCGTAGATGAGGTGCACTTCTTCGCCGTCCCTTTTCAGCTTGATTTCCGTGCCCGATTCCAGGGAGGAAAGGCGGTACCGTCCTTCTTCCTTGATGACGGTAATGCCTTCTTCCAGTTCCCATCCCCTGGCGGTCAGGGCCTTGATGAACTGGAGGAAGCTCCAGAGTTCATAGAGTTTGTCCGTCCGTTTCCACTGGAACTGGTAGAAATTGGATACGTCAAGGCTCTGGGCAGGGCGGGAGAGGTTTTTATAAAGGCGGTACAGCACGCTGTACCGGGGGTCCATGACCACGGTCATAGGCACTTCGCTCAATCTGTCTGCCCGGGCTTCTTCAAACCAGGGCGCCAGGGTGACTCTTCCGATGCCGCTCCGTATGCGGCGGGCACGCTGGCGGTAGAGGCGGAGGCGGGAGAGGGCGTTTTCTCCTGTCTTGTATTCCAGGCCCCAGGTGTATTTCTTCAGTTTCTCCTGCTTTTCCTCCAGCCGCTTCACGGGGCCTTCGATTTCATCCAGGAACTGCTGGAGGATCCGGTCCAGGGCCAGAAGGATGGACTTGGCGAAACGGTTTTCCGCCACGTCCCTGGTGATTTCCGTGCGCAGCGCCGGCATACGGGGCGCCCCCGGCCTTTCTTTTACGTGCTGGGGCCGGATGTGGGGATCCGGCCGCCTTCCTTCTTCCCGCCGGATCTGCTTCAGCTTCAGCACTATGCGGGCGTTGGCGGTGTGGGACAGCTCGTCCAGCACGTTCATCACCACCGGCGATTCGTCGCTGATGGTATAGAAGCGGAGAAGCATGGAGGGGGAAAGGCCCAGGACCCCTTCCAGGGCTTTGGAAATATGGATGTTCCGCTTCATGAAATCGAAGGACAGTGTCCTGATTTCATCAGCCAGTTCGTCCCGCATGTCCTGCCAGCTCTGTTTCCCCATGTACTTCGGTTTGATTTCCATGAGGCCGTACCAGCTTTTCCCGTTTCCCTCCACCGTGAGCACGTAGTATCCCGGCACCAGGGGGAAGTCCTGGCCTTCGAAGAGGAGGATGGCCTCCCCCGGCCGGTGGGCAGGGGTGATGTAGGTCTGCCCGTTTTCCCTTTCCTGTCCCGGCAGGGTAACCACGTCCAGGCCGTCCATGGTGAAGCGGAAGCCCCGGGGCGCTTCAAAGCGCACATAAATGTCCTGGTTTTCCGTAAAGGTGAGGCCCGGCTTCACTTCCTCCCCCAGTTCCGACGGGTCTTCGGTGAAACGGTTGAAATAGCGGACGCCCTTGTCCCAGCCGCCGGAAAAGGTGAGGGTAAAGGGGAGCTTAGATGGTGTAATCATAGAGTTTCAGCTCCCTGGCTTTTTCTTCCAGCACCCCGCGGGCCGAAGTGAAGGGGGACAGGCTGTTGAACCGGTTCAGCACCTCCAGCAGGGATCCGGTGACCTCGCCTTTGTCATTGGTGGACACCAGGGATGCCAGCTGCTGGGAGGAGCCCCGGATTTTGGTGAAGATGCGCTGCACCACCTGGGCGTCCAGGCCGTCGCTTCTGGTGAGGGAGAGACCGTCCGGAATGTTTTCCAAGTAGCGGCCCATCTGCCGGGCGATACGGAAGCCGATGCCGCACTGCATGCCGCTCTTATGGAAAGCGTCGTTCAGGCCGTCCAGAAGGTTCAGTTCCTCTTCCGTCAGGCCCAGGCCGTCACGGACGCAGAAACTTTCGAAAAGGGGCGCCGGAAGTTCCGGGAAATCGGTCTTTTCCGTTTTTCCCAGGGAAAGGAGGTCGTGGAAACGGCCCTGGTGGAGGGTAATCACATTGGCCCGGTCAAGAATCTTGTCGGAGAAATGGTAGGTGGATTCGTCCACATTCACTGTGCCTGTGAAAAGCACATTCCTGCCGATGGGGATTTCCGCCGGATAAGCGTCGCCGTTGTAGAGCTTGCTCCGAAGGGCGGGGTTGTACAGGCGGATGACCGGATTTTCTTCCTTTTCCAGCACCGAAATGAACTGGGCGAAATAGTGCTCCGCCCGGGCCAGGTTCATTTCATCGAAGCAGATGAGGAACATATCCTCCGGATGGCGGGCTGCGTCGATGAGAAGCTCGGCGAGACCTGTGTCGGCGCTGCGGTACACCATGTTCTTCATATCCACATAGCCAAGGATGTCACCGTCATCCATCCAGGAAGGCCGTACCGCCAGGAAGCGCACATGATCCTCCAGCAACCCCAGCGCCCGGCCGTAGAGACGGACCAGCCCCGATTTGCCGGTGCCGCTCATGCCTGCCAGAATGGTGAGGCGGGATGATTTCAGGGAAATATGGAAATTGATGAGATCCTCCTTCTCATAGAGAAGGCCGGAGCAGTCCGCCTCCTCCAAAAGGCGGCCCAGGAAATCCACCTCTTCCATAGGTTTTTCCTTCTCCTCCGAAAGGATTTCCTCCTCCTCGTCGTCCACCGGTTTGATTTCCCCCTTCGACGTAAGGGAGTGAATGATCCGCTCCACATCTTCCTCGGTGTAGAGCCTTTCCGTGTGGTCATCGCTGTCGATGGTTACGCTGTCCTCCCCGGCGAAAGGATTCACCAGTACCCCGCTGTCCGCCAGAAGGTCGCCGTCCGCCGGCACGGGCTTCAGGTTCAGTCTGAAATCGGGGATGAACTCCTGCGGCACGAACCACAGAGGGGAATGGGTGCAGCGGAGGATATGGGAAAAGAGCTCCGAATTTTTGAAATCCACCACGCCGTAGCCCAGGGGCCCCTTATTCTTCACATGGAAATAGGCTCCTCCTTCCCCGATAACCGTGGAATCGAAGGCATCATCGTAGAGCGGTGCAAACACCACCCAGGGGCCAAGCCTGCCCTCGAAATTCTTCGTAGCCGCCACAATCACCCGGGGCTGCACATCGTTGTTCCAATACTTCTTCGACAGTCCCGGCAGCGGCTTCCCGGTGAGGATATGGCTGCAGAACTTGTTAATGTCCCCGCCGAAGGGCGGCTGATCCACCGTGCCGAACGCAGGGATGGGATAAAAGTTGTGATCCACATCCATGAAAGCGGTGGTTCCCTCCAGCTGCATATCATCCAGCACGAAAAACTTGTTATTCCGGATAGCCGGCGTAAAGGTGACAAAGGCATCGCCGAAAACAGTCTCCAGATAATGGAGAGCGTCCGCCTCATTGGCAAAGGCATTGTACCCGCAGCCAATGCGGCTCATAAACCCCGTAAACCCGTGCTTCTCCGAATCCTCAAACCCCTTGGGCAGCGGCGACAGAGCATCCACAAAAAAACGATAGTCCTTCATCCCCGGCTGCGGCGTAGACAGCTTCACCCCGGGACGCACCCGCCCCAGCACCTTGCCGTCCGCCTGCCGAAGCGCAAAAAAACTATCGGAATTCCCATAATTTGAATTATAACTTCCCATATGCAATTTCCTTCTTTCCAGGGAAACCGCGCCGGACACCCTGCATCGATGAAATCCCTTTCATCCCCGTCGTCCATCACACAGCCGCCCTAAAATCCTGTACGAAAACCCTTTCGTATCAAAAGAGAGGAACACCCTCCCATGAAACAAGGAAGCACCGCTTCCCCTGCGAAATAGACAGATGATGCCTATTCCTGAGATCTGTAAGACCCCTAAAATGCCTTGCGGCACAGCCGAAAATAACCCTTTTCAAGCTTTCTTCTATTTTAACATAAGAGAAGAAAGGGTTCTATAGGATATAGGGGCCGCGGTGCGCAAGGGGCGCGGCTGCGCCGCAGGTTGTATAGAAGGGTTGTGTAGAAAGGTTGTGAAAAGGAAGGGGCAGCGGATTGACCGGCCCGCTGGGCCGGAGGGTTCTGAAGTTTGACGCCCGCTTTGCGGGCGAGGGTTGTGGAGGTGCCCTATGGGCGCAATATAAAATCAGCGTTACAGGGCTTGCATTTGTGCCACTATGGCTCCCCCGTCATTTCGAGCGGTGGTATATGTCGGTATGAATCACATTGTTTCATGGAGCCAGTGAAACAGAGCCGAGAAATCCCCCCGCAGAATGCTGCCTTGCGATTAGTCAGCCACAAAAGGGGGCCTGCCGGACAAGTCATTCTGAGCAAAAGCGAAGAATCTCCGTAAGCGCCGATAGTGTCTCCTCTGCCGGTAACTACCAGTCGGCGGGAAGCACATGAAACAATCAGCAGCCACCCGATTCAGCGGGGAGATTTCTCCACTCCGCTTCCGACCGTCGAAATGACGAAAGAACGGGGCAGCTGAAGTCTGAAGTCTGACTGTCTGACCGTCTGATGTCTGATGCCTGACGCCTATAACCTCTTTCGGGCGTACAGTCCCGCGCCCCACAGCCATCGGTCAGCGGATAGCGGACAGCCGTCCCACATTCCCATATGCCCTACGATTTTCCCCCACGAACCACCTGAAACGGTGTATAATAAAAAAAGCGTAATCTGAAATCAAAATACAAGGAAAGGTGGAAATACTATGTACAACCTGATTTTCAAAAGAAGAAGCGTCCGTTTCTTTAAAGACCGGGACATTTCCAAAGTAGACATGCGTGAAATCCTCCGCGCCGGCATGTGGGGTCCCTCTGCCAAGAACCGCCAGCCCTGGAAATTCATCGTGGTGAAGGGGGAAAGCAAGAAGACCGCCCTTGCCCTCATGGAAAAGGGCATTGAAAGATCCGAAAAAGGCGAAGGCGTCCTGGCCGGTGCCCCGGAGCTCTACACCAACGCCCGCTTCACCCTGCAGTGCATGCAGCAGGCTCCGGTACTGGTATTTGTAGTAAACCCCAACGGCCGTCCCCTCACCGACAACTGGACCACCGCAGAAAAAATCCATGAACTTTCCGACGTACAGGCCATCGGCGCCGCTGCAGAAAACATGGCCCTCCAGGCCACCTCCATGGGCATCGGAAGCCTTTGGATCGGCAACATCTTCTTCGCCTACGAAGAACTCCACGAATGGCTGGGCGAAGGAGAAATGGTGATGGCCATGTCCTTCGGCTACCCCAACCACAACCCCTGCCCCCTGGCAAGAAAAAGCGAAGACGACGTCATCGAAGTCAGACTGTAATCAAATACAAAAAAAGCACGGCCCCACGGCCGTGCTTTTTTAATGTCCCGTTCCATATGGCGCCACCACTTACCAGCCCCTCCGTCATTTCGATGGCCAGAAGCGGAGCCGAGAAATCTCACGCTGCCTATGTCGCCACTGCCATTCCGCCCCACCGTCATTTCGAGCGCAGCAGAGCGGAACCGAGAAATCTCCTGCCACTCATGGAACCACTGCCATTCCGCCCCACCGTCATTTCGAGCGCAGCGAAGCGGAACCGAGAAATCTCCTGCCGCCTATGTTGTCGCTGCCGTTCACATCACCAGTACACTAGTACACCAGTACACTAATCCACCAGTACACCAGTCCACTGCTTCCCTATTTCCCAAGCCCCTCTATACTCTCCTGCATACTCTTCGCCGTATCCATGAGACGGCCTGCCTTGGTCATGAGTTCATCCATGCGGTCGTTTTTATATTCATGCACCGTCATGCCATCGGTGAGAAGGCGGCTTCCCGGGCGGCCGCCGGAAATCTTCACGTACAGATCTCCCACCACACCGGACGTATCAATGGTAAAGCGGGCGTCCTCAGGAATCTGCGTCTTCTTCCGGATATACAGATCCAGCACCGCCTGCCCGTCCTTCACATGGATCTTATGGACATTGCCCACATAAACCCCGGCATAGAGCACATGGGCATTTTCCTTGATGCCCTGGGCATTGTCAAACACCGCATGCACCTCATAGGTATCTTTATGAAACCAGCGGGAAGGTTCAAGAAATAAACCGGCAGCGCCGATAAAAAGCAGCAGGATAAACACTGCCATACCGATTTTCGTTTCCCGGCTCATTCTATGCCTCCTTCATGGGCCGCTTCGCGGCCCGGGTTCAAAAGGTTCGTGGACACGCCCTGAGGGCGTGAGGGTTCAGAGGGTTCAGAAGGTTCGCCCTTTGGGCGAACGTGGGGGCGCGGCTGACGCCGCAGGTTGTATAGAAGGGTTATGAAAAGGAAGGGGCAACGGATTGACCGGCCCACTGGGCCAGAGGGTTCTGAAGTTTGATGGGCCCTATGGACCCAAGGGTGGTGGATTGCCCCACAGGGGAAACGACTCACTGGATTTTCAGTCGTCTGCCGACTCCTTACAGCACGGCTATCACCGACTCACGATATTTTGCGGGTCACTGAGTTCCTTCATCCACTGCTGTCACTGACTCACTGGATTTTCGG
>DCJJ01000159.1 GCA_002320515.1 Dialister sp. UBA1703
AAGCGGTGGGACAATAAGTGAGGGTGAGGGAACCCTTTGAACCTCAGCCACCGGAGGCGGCCCCTTGCAATCCCATTTCCTTTTCCATACAATAAGAGTACCTGTCTTAAGGAAGGGCCGATACTTTTTGATTTCGTTACGGAGGGTTTATGGATTCATCTTCACCGGCATGGAAGGCGCTGCATGAGGCTTTCCCCTGCACCATACCCATATTTGCAGGTTTCTGGTTTCTGGCTTTTGCCTATGGTTTTTATATGTATACCCTGGAATTTTCCTTTATCTATCCTACGCTGATGGCTATGATTATCTTTGGCGGTTCGCTGGAGTTCGTGACGGTGTCTATGCTGCTTTCTCCCTTTGCTCCCTGGCAGGCGCTGGTGGTGGCGCTGACGGTGCAGGCGCGCCATCTTTTCTACGGGCTTTCCATGCTGGAGAAATATAAAGGTACCGGATGGAAGAAGCCTTTCCTTATTTTCTGGATGTGTGATGAAACTTTTGCGCTGAATTATTCCTCCACCATTCCCTATGATGTGGACAGGGGATGGTATTATTTCTGGGTATCGTTTCTCAATTATTCCTACTGGGTATCCGGCGCCCTGCTGGGAGGGCTTCTGGGAACGGTGATTCAATTCAATGCCAAGGGCCTTTCATTTGTGATGACGTCCATGTTCCTTGTGATTTTTCTGGAGCAGTGGCTGAAGGAAGGAAAGCATTATACGGCTCTCATAGGTCTTGTCATTTCCCTGGGAGCTTTATGCCTTTTCGGCCGGGACTCCTTTATCATACCCGCCATGGCAGGTATGATGCTGGTGCTTACTATTTTTAGAAAGCCCCTGGAGAAGGCAGGTGGATTTTTATGAGTTCCATGCCTTTGTGGCAGCAGGCAGCCACTATTCTTCTCTGTGCCCTGGGAACCATGGTTACCCGGTTCCTGTCTTTTCTTATTTTCAAGCCGGGAAGCGGCCTTCCTTCCTATGTGAAATACCTGGGAAAAGCGCTGCCTTCTGCTGTGTTTGCACTGCTGGTGGTGTACTGCCTGAAGGATGTATCCCTCTTTTCCGGCAGCCACGGCATTCCGGAGGCGCTTTCCATGACGGTGACCACGGTGCTTCACCTGTGGAAAAGGCAGATGCTTCTTTCCATGGCCGGCGGCACGATCTGTTATATGATGCTGGTGCAGTATGTGTTTTAAAAAATTAAAATGATTTGATATGTCTGGCCTCCGATGATGCTCTTTCCGCATCAGGGGGCTGTTATTTTTCATTTTTTTATAAAAGTCCCTCTATTTTCCTGCGGTATATGGTAAAATGATATGGTGTAAGCAAATTCATTAAAAGGAATGGAAAATCACAGGTTTCTGTGGATTCCTGCCGGAGTAGGAGGACAGGATGGCAAAGGATTATTCTTTTGATGTGGTGTGCCGCACTGATTTACAGGAGGCGCAGAATGCAGTAAACCAGGCTGCCCGGGAAATCGGTACCCGTTATGATTTCAAAGGAAGCAAAAGCTCTGTATCCCTGGAAGAGGGACATATCACACTGATTGGTGATGATGATTTCAAGCTGAGACTGGTACGGGATATCCTGAACACAAAGCTGGTGAAGCGGGGGATTTCCCTTAAAAATATTAAAGACGGAAAGAAAGAGCCGGCAGCCGGCGGCACGGTACGCCAGGTGCTGGAGCTTCAGAACGGCATTTCTTCGGAAATGGCCAAGGATATTGTAAAAAGGGTGAAAGCGTCCAAAATCAAGGTGGCCGCTAAAATCAACGGTGATGAAGTGCGAATCAGCGGGAAAGACAAGGATGCGCTCCAGGAATGCATTGCCTTCCTGAAGCAGCAGGATCTTCCGGCGGATTTACAGTTTGTGAATTACAGATAGAAGAGATGAAGGGATTATGAAACCAGAGGAAATGATTGGCAAAGTGCTCCGCGAAGGTCATACTACCGGCGCTACGGCGGCGGGGGCCATGAAGGCGGCGGTGCTTGCCATGAGAGGAGAGTTTCCAAAAACGGTGACGGTCCTTTCCCCCCAGCGTCAGGAAATTGTGATTCCTGTGGAGTCGGCAGAAGGGGATGCGCATCAGGGAAGCGCTACCTGCCTGAAGGATGCGGGGGATGATCTGGACTGCACCAATGGCACCCCCATTGTGGTGACAGTGGAACTTAAAAGGGAGCCGGGCATGGAGCTTCGCGCCGGGAAGGGTGTGGGCATTGTGACCCGCCCGGGCCTGCAGGTGGCGGTGGGAAAGCCGGCTATCAATCCGGGGCCCCAGATTATGCTTCGGTATGTGTATGAAGAGTTTTTCCATAAAGACCAGGGAATCGTCGTGACAGTTTCTATTCCCAAGGGGGAGGAGCTGGCAAAGCAGACATTGAATCCTTCCATCGGCGTGAAGGGTGGGATTTCCGTCCTTGGCACCACGGGCATTGTAAAGCCTATGAGTGAAGATGCCTACAAACGGAGTCTGGCGCCCCAGGTGCCGGTGGTTTGGGCATCGGGATTCCGCACGGCAGTGCTGTGCCCCGGACGAATCGGAGAAAATGCGGCAAAGATTATGGGCATTCCTGAGGGAGCCATTATCGAAACGAGCAATTTCATCGGTTTCATGATGGAGCAGTGCATTGCCCGGGGTTTTGACAAGATGCTTATCATCGGCCATATGGGAAAACTGGTCAAGGTGGCCTCCGGCAGTTTCCATACCTATAACAGGAACAGTGACGGCCGTATGGAAACCATGGCAGCCTACGCCGCCATGAACGGCGCATCCCCATCGGTGGTAAAGGAAATCATGGAATGCAATACCACCGACGGGGCGGCCATCATTATTCACAGGGAACACCTGGATATGGTCTACGGCCAGATGGCGGAAAGGGCTCAGGTCCGCTCTGAGCGGTACATCTTCGGAAAATCGAAGGTGGGCATTATTTTTGCCGCCATGGACGGCACCATCCAGGCCATGAGCAGTCATGCAAAGGAGATTTTGAAGGAAAACAAATGGATCATACATTAATCATAGCAGGCATCGGTCCCGGGAACCGCGACTATATCCTGCCCAAGGCCCTGTCTGCCATTGAAAATGCCCGCTTCCTGGTGGGCGGCAAAAGGGCCCTCCATGACTTTGCAAAGGAAGGACAGGAAACCTATCCGGTTACCGGAAAGCTTTCCCTTCTGGCAGAATGGCTGGAGGAAAAGCTTGCCCTTGATGATGTGGTCGTCATGGTGAGCGGCGATCCCGGTTTCTACAGCCTCCTTCCATGGCTGAAGAAAAGGTTCCCTGAAAGTCCTCTGCAGGTGATTCCCGGGATTTCTTCGGTGCAGGCGGCGTTCTGCCTCATTAACGAACCCTGGCAGGGGGCTAAATGGCTTTCCTTCCATGGAAGGGTGCCTGAAGAAAGGGATACATCCTATGAAAAAGGGAAGAAGCTGGCTTTTCTGACGGATTATGAACATAATCCCGCCTACATTGCCGGTTATCTTATAAAGCAGGGGTGGCCGAAGGAAACGAAAGCCGCAGCCTGCGAGCATATTTCCTATGAGAACCAGCATATTTCGGAGTCCTCTCTGGAAGATATGGTATCTCTTGAAGGTTTTGGTGAATCAGTGATGGTGGTGATAGGGTAAGATGCAATTTGGTATTCGTGATGAGGAGTTTATTCGGGGAAAGGTACCGATGACGAAAGCAGAGATTCGTGCCATGGTCATAGTGAAGGCAGGAATCCGCCCGGAGGATCGGGTGGCTGACATCGGTGCAGGTACGGGATCCATTTCCATTGAAGCAGCCCTGGCGGCTTCGAAAGGGGAAGTGTATTCCATCGAAAGAAATCCGGAAGGCATTCGGCTCATTGAGGAAAACGCTGAAAAATTCGGATTGAAGAATATCCATACTATACAGGGGACGGCGCCAGAGGCCATGGACGGCCTGCCGCCTCTGGATGTCGTAATTATCGGCGGCTCCAGCGGTAATATGCATGCCATCCTTGACAGGGCGGAGGAGCTTCTGCCCAAGGGCGGGCGCATGGTGCTCACTGCTGTGACTGCCGAAACCACAGGCGAAGTGGTGCGGGAATTTCAAGGCCGCCCCTTTACCCTGGAAGGTTTCCAGATGCAGATTAACAGGCTCAGGAAATTGGGAAGGTATCATCTCTATGATCCCCTGAGCCCTGTATTCATATTTACTGCAGAAAAAATTTGAGGAGGTTTTTTATGGCAAAATTATATTTTATCGGTGCAGGCCCCGGAGATCCGGAGCTCATTACCCTGAAGGGAAAGAGACTGATCAGCGAAGCGGATGTCATTATTTACGCCGGCTCCCTGGTGAATCCGGAAATTCTGAAATACGGTAAAGAAGGAGCTGCCATTTATAACAGCGCCACCATGAATCTGGACGAAGTGCTTCAGGTGGAAATTGAAGCGCTGAAAGCGGGCAAAAAGGTGGCCCGGGTGCATACCGGGGATCCCGCCATTTACGGCGCCATCCAGGAGCAGATGGATGGACTCCGCGCTGCCGGCATTCCGGATGAAGACTTTGCAGTGGTGCCGGGGGTGAGCTCTTTCCTGGCTACCGCGGCTGCCCTGAAGCAGGAATATACACTGCCCGGGATTTCCCAGACTGTCATCATTACCCGTATGGAAGGAAGAACGCCGGTGCCGGAAAAGGAAAAACTTTCTCTTCTGGCTGCCCATCAGGCTACCATGTGTATTTTCCTTTCCGTCCATGCCATTGAAAAGGTGATGGCAACCCTGAAAGAAGGGGGCTATCCGGGAGACACACCGGTGGCCATCGTGGCAAGGGCTACCTGGCCGGACCAGAGGATTTTCCGTGGTACCATCGATACCATTGCCGACATTCTCCATAAAGCAGGTGTCGTGCGCCAGGCTATGATCGTAGTGGGCAAAGTACTTGATACGGACTATGATCTGTCCAAGCTGTATGACAGCAAATTCACCACCATGTTCCGCAAAGGAACTGATGAAAAATGAAGTACGCAGTGATTTCAGTCTCCAGGGAAGGAGCCGCTCTCGGCGCCCGGGTGAAAGCGGGGATTTCCGGAGAAGGAACGCTGTACGAAAGAAAGGGTTCGGAAAGCGGTGAGAAGGCGGAGTACTTCAACCGCACCCTGGCCCTCACGTCGGACATTTTCACGAAATATGAGGGTCTCCTCTTTATCATGGCCTCCGGCATTGCGGTGCGGGCTGTGGCTCCCCATGTGGTGAGCAAAGCTTCTGATCCTGCGGTGCTGGTGATGGACGAATGCGGAAAGCACTGCATTTCCCTTCTCTCCGGCCATCTGGGCGGCGCCAATGCCTGGGCAAGGGAAGTGGCAGCAGCGGTGGGGGCGGATCCCGTCATTACCACAGCCACCGATGTCCATGAACGAAGGGCCCCCGATGATGTGGCCCGGGAGCTCATGATGCGGGTGGAGCCTCTGGGGGCCTTAAAACCGGTGAACAGCTTTATTGCCGAAGGGAAAAGGGTGTGCTGGTTCCTCGATATGGAAACAGAGGGAGCGGTATCTATAGGAAAGCGGCTTTCTGAAAAAGGCATTTCCTTCCTGCCCCTGTCGGACCTTCCAAAGGAAGAGTTTGAAGGCTGCGTCATCATTTCGAATGAAAAAGTCCATGCGGACAAACCTTTTGTCAGGCTCATACCGAAGAATCTGTATGTGGGCATAGGCTGCAAACGGGGAACAGCGGAAGCGCTCATTGAAGACGCTTTCCAGAAAGCTCTTTTCCAGGCCCGGGCCTATGAATACCAGGTGGCGTCCCTGGCCAGTGTGGATGCCAAGGCCGATGAAAAAGGCCTTCTTGATTTTGCTTTGCACCATCATCTTCCCATTCATTTCTATAAGGCAGAGGAACTTAGGAAAGTGACGGAAGATTTTGGTTTACCGATTTCAAAATTTGTAGAAAACACGATAGGAGTGGGAAACGTATGTCAATCAGCAGCGTTAATGGAATCAATGAAGGGAAAAACGCTTCTGCCGAAAACGAAGTTTGCAAGTGCCACGGTGGCCATTGCCCTGGGATTATCCGGGTCATCGGCATTGGACCGGGTCACAAGGAGGAAATGACTCCCAAAGCTGTAAAGGCGCTGGAAGATTCTGATATTATCGTAGGCTACAACACCTACATCGCCCTGGTGAGAGAACTCATCGGGGATAAGGAAGTGGTAGGAAATGGCATGCGTCAGGAAGTGGACCGCTGCCAGAAAGCAGTAGACCTAGCTGTAGAAGGTCACAAGGTGGCTGTCATTTCCTCCGGCGATCCCGGCGTCTACGGCATGGCCGGCCTGGTGCTGGAACTGGTAGAGAAGGTTGACGGAGACAAGCGGCCCTCCTGTGAAATCATCCCCGGCCTTACCGCTGCCAATACGGCAGCTGCCGCTCTGGGAGCACCGCTTATGCATGACTATGCGGTTATCAGCCTGTCCGACCTCATGACTCCCTGGGATCTCATTAAGAAGAGAGCCCGTCTGGCAGCAGAAGGGGACTTCGTCATTGCCATTTACAATCCAAAGAGCCGCGGCCGTGCCACCTATCTGGATCAGATCCGTGACATTGTGCTGGAATACCGCAAACCGGAAACTCCGGTAGGCATCGTCCGCAAGGCAGGCCGTCCCGGCATGAGTACCAACGTTACCACTCTGGAAAAACTGCCGGAAGCGGATGTGGACATGCAGTCCACCGTCATCATCGGCAACAGCAACACCTATGTGGCTGACGGCATCATAATTACACCAAGGGGGTACAAGGTTTGATCTGGATTATTTCCGGTACCCAGGACGGCAGAGAAATCGGGGCGGAATTAGCTGACCGGGAAATGGCAAAGCCGAAAGAGAGCCGCCGGGACATCCTTATGACCGTGGTGAGCCAGTACGGTAAAGTGCTGGCTGCCCATGAGGGCCTTGACATTGAAGTGGGCCGTTTCAAGAAAGAAGACATGGTGCGGGTCATCCGTGAAAAGGGAGTCACCCTCATTCTGGATGCCAGCCATCCCTATGCAGCCATTGTGTCTGAAACAGCCCTTGCCGCTTCCAGGGAAACGGGCATTGACTATGTCCGTTACGAACGGGCGGAAATTCCCCTTCCCGATTATGACAAGCTCTATCATGCCAAAGATGAGTTCGAAGCGGCAAAACTGGCAGGCAGCCTGGGGAAAAGCATTCTCCTTACCACCGGTTCCAAAACCCTTCCAGTCTTCGTCCATGAACCCACCTTGCAGGATAAGACTATCTGGGCCAGAGTGCTTCCTGTGTCCAATGTGATTCGAATGTGTGAAGACCTGGGCATGAAGGCAAAGAATGTTCTGGCCATCCAGGGGCCTTTCTCCTATGAAATGAACCTGGCCATGATTCATGACTATCACTGCGATGTCATGGTGACTAAGAACAGCGGCCTCATCGGCGGCAGCGATACCAAATTGAAAGCTGCCATGGACAGCGGCATTTCCGTCATCGTCATCGACAAACCAAAAGCAGATTTGAAAGGCGTCCCGGTCTTTGATACACCGGCAGGCGTCCTTGCATATATGGAGGAACATTATGGATTTCATCAAAAACCCAAGAGCCATTGAAGAAAAGAGCATGGATCTTATTGATCCCTTTATCAGCGACATCGATCTCACTCCGGAAGAAGTGACCGTATACTCCCGCATGATTCACGCCTCCGGCGACGTGGACTATGGTCATCTCATCCGTACCAGCGAAGGCGCTGTAGAAGCAGGCATCAAAGCGCTGGCCGGCGGCTGCAATATTTACTGCGACGTAAACATGGTCAAAGCAGGCATCAACAAAAGAGCCCTTTCCGCCCTTGGGGGAGAAGTGTTCTGCCGCGTGGCGGATCCGGAAATCGCAAAGATTGCCAAAGAAAAGAACATTGCCCGTTCCATGGCTGCCATGAATTCCTTCGGCAAAGACCTGAACGGTTCCATCATCGCCGTAGGCAATGCGCCCACCGCTCTCTATGAAGCTATCCGCATGGTGGAAGAGGACGGTATCCGCCCTGCCCTCATCATCGGTATCCCCGTAGGCTTCGTAGGCGCTGCGGATTCCAAGGAACAGCTGGTAAGAAAGGCTCCCTGCCCCTACATCACAGTCAGAGGCACCAAAGGCGGCAGCTCCATCGTTGCTTCCTGCGTAAACGCTCTCATGTACAACCTGGTGAAGAGAGACAACATGCTCTACGTACAGGGGAAGAAATAAGATTAGTGGGCTGGTGAGGGAGTGAGCTAGGGAAGCGCTGATTAAATCGTTATCGGATTTCATTCTTGTATTTTTATTCAATGCAAGGAAT
>DCJJ01000109.1:0-3201 GCA_002320515.1 Dialister sp. UBA1703
TAAGCCTCCTTAAATAGCTCGCTATTTGCGTCGACTTATTCCTTGCATTGAAAAAAAATGCAAGAATGAAATCCGATAACGATTTAATCAGCGCTTCCTTAATGGGCCTAACGGCCCAAGGCTTCTCAGGTTTGACAGCAGCATTCACTGTCACACCAGCTCACTAGTACACTAGTACACTAGCACACTAGCACACTAGCACACCAGCACACTAGCACACCAGCCCACTACCTTCTTAGTACCTCTCAAACATCTCTCCGATTTCCCCAAAATCCTTTGTCCTTGTCAGGGCCAGCTGCAAAAGGATTCTGGCTTTCTGGGGGGAGAGGGAGCCGCCGTGGATGAAGCCTTCTCTGTCATAGGAGGGTTCGGCGGAAATGACGGAGCCGCTTCCGGCATGGGAGCTTCTCACCACCGGAATGCCTGCGGCTGCTGCCTTTGCCAGTTCGATTTCATCGGCCTTATGGATACTGCCGTTTCCGGTGCCCGCATAGATGATGCCCTCGGCTCCGGCAAAGACGGCACCTCTTACCATGGCGCCGTCGGCGCAGGCGGTACCGTAGACAATGTAAACTTTAGGAAGGCTTTTCATATGCCTTATGTCAAAGGGAGCCTGTCCTTTGGGTATACGCACCGGCAGGGCACACCAGCCGGGCCTGCCGTCATTCATATATCCCAGAGGGCCGTCAGGAGAGCGGAAGGTGTCCAGGGACAGGGTATTGCCCTTCGTCACATTCCTTGCGGCGAAGATGGTATCATTCATCATCACCAGCGCCCCTTTCCCTTTAGCCGACGGGTCGCCGGCCAGACGGACGGCATTTAAAAGATTCATGGGGCCGTCGGCGCTGAGGGCGGTGGCAGGACGCATGGCTCCGGTGAGCACCAGGGGGATGGAAGGATTCACCGTGAGCTGGAGGAACCAGGCCGTTTCTTCCATGGTGTCGGTGCCGTGGATGATGACAAACCCGTCCTTTTTACCTGCCAGTTCGTTCACCCTTTCTGCAAGGGTGAGCCAGATGGTATCGGTCATATCCTTGCTGTCAATACCGCATATTTCCTCCCCTGTCACATGGGCATAGTCCTTCACCTCCGGCAGGGTGGAAAGAAGGTCTTCCACCCCCAGTGCGCCGGCTTCATAGCCGGTGGTAGCCGTTTCAGAAGAGGCCTTCCCTGCAATGGTGCCGCCGGTGGCCAGAAGATGGACAGAAGGTTTCCTTTCTTCCGCCCTCACTGCCCATGCAGGCAGAAGAAGAAATAGAATCATAAGAAGAAAAATGGAAAAAATCATGGTCATGCCTCCTGTACACGGTCTTAGTCATAAGGAATTGTTTGATTTATTATAACATCGCACCACTGCCATTTCGACAAAAGTGGAGAAGTCTCCCTCAAAAGTAATAAAGAACAGGTACCGGTTCCATTGTGATGAAAAGGCAGCCGGCTTATCACCATAGTTCTCCTATTGGCAGCAAAAAAAAGCTGCAAAAAATGTTCCCATTTTTCACAGCTTTTTTCATTATTTCTTTACCTCTTTCATCATTGGCCGGCGGATAAGATCGAGGCCTGCTCTTTCAACCATGTCCCTTTCGCTGTCCGGCGCTACCAGGAAAAGGAAGCGGTAGCTGCCGTCCACTTTGGCTGCAAAGCCGCGAATGAAAAGAGGTACCATCCATCCGTCGGCGGAGAATACGGGCCGGATGGAAAAGCTGTAGGTTTTGGGATTTCCCTTCAGGCTGTGGAGCTGTTCCACATGTACCATGTCCACAGTAAGGAAATCATAGGGCAGTTTTTCTCCCGTATCCCTTCTCACTTCATCCACTCCATGAAGAAATACTTCGTTCATGGTACTCTCCAGCTTCAGGAGGGCCACATTGAAGGCAAGCATCCGTGCCCCCGCCTCCGGGCTGTGGCCTTTGGGAAGGAACATACCGCCGAAGAAGTCATCGGACGCCTTTCCTTTGAAGTCAGCACCCACGACCAGGGCGCCGGCAGTATATCTTTTCCCCTTCACCGTCATGGTGCCCATGTGACGGGCAAAGACAGAGTCTCCCCTGGCCAGGGGCTCATAGTGGACATCCTTCGGCAAAGCTGCATGGTTCAGGAAGACTTCGCCCATTTCCGAAACAGGAACCGCCCCGGCTTTTGAGAGAGCTTCCCCAAGGGGTGCCGCCGTACCGGTTCCATCGCCCAAAACCGGCCCTACCCCTGGAAACAGAGGCGTCTGGTCACCGATACCATATCCCTGGGCCGGGGGCATGGGCCCCTCCGCCATGGCCGTCCCCGCTGCCATAAGGAGCGGGACCGCCAGCACAGCTGCTAATTTCCTGATTTTCATTTCTTTGCTTCCTTCAGCGCCTTATCCAGAAGGGGCTGGAAATAGCGGCCCGACGCCTGGTCCGCTGCAAATACGGTATACACCGTCTTCCCCTCGCCTCTGGTAATGACCCCCTTCACATAGAGGGGAATCATAAATCCGTTTTTATTGAGCACCAGCCGGGCATCTCCCGTGCGGTAGGAAAGGCCCTTGTCCGATTTTCTGTCTTCCCAGGCGGAATGGTTTTCCACCTTCACTGCTCCACGGAAAAGGACAATGGCCTCATCCATGGAATCCTCTGCAGCCGGAACTTTTTCAGAAGAACCTGCCTTGGCAGCAGGAACCTTCCCGGAATTGTCCTTTGCAGTCTCAGCAGCTTTCGATTTTTCCTCTTCTGAAAGTGCCGTATGGCCGTACATGGCCAGCTTTAACATATCGCTGTCAGAAACGGAAAGGGACACCATCATCCCCTGGTAATAGGTATCATTAGCCGCTGCTCTCACCTGGTACACTTTACCTGTGCGGAGAATGGAAACGGCCATTTCTGAAAATTCTTTGGAATAGTCCTTATCCTTCGAGAAAACGGAAGCCCCTTCCAGCGCTTTTTCCACCGTAACCGCCGCATTAGGTTCCATGAGCCAGTCGTGGAACTGGCTTCCAAAGAAAGACCGCTCGCCGGGATACACGGACACGGAAGAGCCCATGTCCAGCACTTCCCCGCCGGATAAGGTCAAAGAATCGGCGGATACCACCATGCTTCCAGCCGTCACTGCCAGGGCAGTCATGGAAACTGCCAGCCATTTTTTCATTTTCATATCTATCTTCACCTTTCATGAATGAATCAGGAGTTATTAGGGAAGCACTGGTTAATTCATAGAGTTTGCTTTTAT
>DCJJ01000109.1:3246-3629 GCA_002320515.1 Dialister sp. UBA1703
AACAACGAATTAATCAGCGCTTCCTTAGAGATATTATAGCATTTTACCGCAGTTCATGACTATGGGATTTAGTGGAACAGTGGGAAAGTGGGACAGTGGGATAGTAGGATAGTAGGGCAGCGGGGCGAAGCTATCCGCTGCCCGCTGTCAGCTGTCGGCTGGTGGTGGGGCACAGTGGTTTCATGCCGAACAGGAAACTACTGGCGAAAGGGTTCCTACCGAAGTGATACACATTGGTTTCATGCCGGACAGGAAACTACTGGCGAAAGTTTTCCTATGGAAGTGATACACAATGATTCCATGCCGGACAGGAAACTATTCGCAAACAGTTTCACGCACAAAAAAGGAGCCCCTTTTCAGGAGCTCCTTTCTATTGGCGAAAG
>DCJJ01000140.1 GCA_002320515.1 Dialister sp. UBA1703
GATTAAGATGACCAACCTCCGTCCTGTAACCCATTTCGAAAAGGTTGCATTCCCGATCGTTGTTGCCATCGTCGTTTCCCTGCTTCTCCCGCCGGTAGCATCTCTGATGGGCATGCTCTGCCTGGGCAACCTGTTTGAAGTATCCGGCGTAACTGCTCGTCTGTCTGATACCGCTCAGAATGCACTGTGCAACATCGTTACCATTTTCCTGGCAACCGGCACAGGCCTCACCATGACCGGCGACAAATTCATTCGTGTACAGACCCTTGAAATCATTGTTCTCGGCCTTGTTGCATTCGCAGCAGGCACCGCAGGCGGCGTACTCTTCGGCCAGATCATGAGAATTGCATCCGGCAATACTGTAAACCCGCTGATTGGTTCCGCAGGCGTATCTGCCGTACCGATGGCAGCCCGTGTATCCCAGGTTGTAGGTCTGAAAGACAACCCGTCCAACTACCTGCTTATGCAGGCTATGGGCCCGAACGTAGCAGGCGTTATCGGTACTGCAGTCGCTGCAGGCACCATGCTGGCACAGTTCGGAGGCTGATTTCTTTAGGAAATCCGTCAATAAAAAGCACTCTCGAAAGAGGGTGCTTTTTTTATTGGGGCGGCAAAGCCGACCGGGTGCAGAGGGTTCAAAGGGGAAGGAGGCGCCCTTCGGGCGCTGAATATAAAGGGGAAAGGTGCGCGGCTTCGCCGCAGGTTGTGGCCTGCTGGCGCAGGCAGGTTGTGTAAAAGGGTTGCGGAAAAGGGGTCTCAGGCTGGATAAGCCTTCGGCGTGAAGGTTGAGGCAGCGCCCCTTCGGGTACCCTCTGTCCCCGCCCCTTTGAACCGGCCTTATAATATATTTTTATATGACTCTATAAAAAAATAAATAAATCCTTTTTAGGAGGGAAATGGGCATGGAAAAGAGGGGGTGGAGGAGCCATAGAGGGGGGAATGGAAGGTGTATATGGTGCATAAATATACGATTTCAAAAATAGCAGGTGGAAAAGAAAATCCGAAAAATCCCTGCTTTTAGGGATTTTTGGTGAGGACGGAAGGTGTTTTTGGAAGGAGACATATAGATAGCCTGCTATGGAAACATATATTGTATGCTATGTAATCATAAATACATAGGCATATATATAGATATATATGCAGATTTGATTATGGATTATCTGGCGGTTACAATACAAATGAACGAGGAATCGTGTTGTTTCTTGTTTTATGTGAGTCTTGCCCGGAGACTGTAGGGAAAGGAGGGCAGCAGGTTGTCTAGGGATTTGCAGAATGGATGATTCGGATTTTCTCACCAGTTCAGCTATTATTTATGCATATTTTTAAAATCCGGCATCCATGATTCACGAGTCTCTTTCCTCCGTAGGGGAGGGACGATTCATTTCAAGGAAGGTGAACTTATGGATCCAGCTATTACCACATTGTGCGTACTGGCAGTAGCTGCATTCCTGTTTGTTACCGAACTGATTCCGCTGGCAGTCACTGCAATGGCAGCCTGCACGGCTCTCGGTATCCTGGGCGTACTTCCGTCCAAACAGGTATATGCAGGTCTTTCCAACTCCACCGTCGTTCTTTTCGGCGGCATGTTCGTCATCGGCGCAGCCATGTTCAAGACAGGCCTGGCTGAAGCAGTAGGTCTCTGGGTAGTAAACAAGGCAGGTACGAAGGAAGTACCGCTCATGGGCGCTATCATGGTCGTTACCATTGCTCTGTCCGCCGTATCTTCCAATACCGGTACCGTAGCATGCCTCATGCCGGTTATCATCGGTATTGCAAACGCTGCCCACATTCCGGCATCCAAGGAACTGATGCCTCTGGCAGTGGCAGCTAACGTGGGCGGCACCATCACCATGATCGGTACTCCGCCAAACGTTATCGTTACCGGCGCTCTGTCCGCAGCCGGACTTCCGTCCTTTGGCTTCTTCGAATTCGCATTAATCGGCGTTCCGCTGTCCGTCATTGTTCTGGTTTACATGCTCACCATCGGCCGTAAGACCATTCCGGTGAAGAATGCAGGCGCTATGGATGCGGCTGCCGTAGAAGCTGCTAAGAAAGAAGCAGGCGCAGGCGATGACAATGCACCGAAGAGCAAGACAAAGATGTGGATTTCCGGTCTCATTCTTCTGGGCGTAGTTGCTGCTATGGCTCTGAACCTCAAGACCGTTCCTCTCCAGACCGCTGCTGTTACCGGCGCCATTCTCTGCGTCATCACCGGCTGCCTGAAAGAAAAGGAAGCCTATGCAGGTATCGACTGGGTAACCATTTTCCTCTTCGCCGGCATGCTTTCCGTGGCTACCGCTATGGATAAGACAGGCGCAGGCAAACTGATTGCCGACACCGTAGTAGGCATGATGGGCGAGAACCCGAACCCCATCGTACTCTGCGCTGTACTGTACCTGATTTCCAACGTACTGACCCAGTTCATGAGTAACACTGCATCTGCAGCTCTGCTTGCACCAATTGGTATTTCCATTGCCCAGTCCATCGGCGCTGACCCGAAACCGGTACTTATGTCCATCGGTATCGCAGCATCCATGGCCTTCGCAACACCAATGGCTACTCCGCCAAACACCCTGGTTCTTGGACCTGGCGGATTCTCTTTCAATGACTATGTCAAAGTCGGTGTACCGCTCTGCATCATTACCTTCGTTGCAAGCGTTGCCATCATCCCGATTTTCTGGCCATTCTTCCCGGGATAATATCCTGGTCTGAAAATTGACGAAATGGCGGAATTCTGCCCTGCCCTGTGCGGGACAGATTTCCCCTTTTCCAAAGACTGTATGTAAAGAAAGGTGGATTTATACATGGAATCTCCGAGCCCGCTTTCCATTTGTCTCACCAACATGGTTATCGTATTTGCGGTTCTGGTTTTTCTTGCATTCGTTATTCAGCTGATTCACGTTGTGGATCCGACCAAGAACAAGAAGAAATAAGTAGTACGTAACCATTAGATTAGGAGGATACAAACATGGATGGCTTCATGAGAGCACTTGTTTCCGTATGGACAGACTCCGGCTTTGCTAGTCTCACCATCGAAAACGTTATTATGATTCTGGTAGGCATTGTCCTGCTCTATCTGGCAATCGCAAAAGAGTATGAACCTCTTCTGCTGATGCCCATCGCCTTTGGCGATATTATGGCCAACTTCCCCAATACCGGCTTTGAAACGGATATGGGCGTTATGATGGCTATCGGATTTGGTATTAAGTATGAAATTTTCCCGCCGCTGATTTTCATGGGCGTAGGCGCCATGACCGATTTCAGCCCCCTCATCGCTAACCCGAAGACCATGCTCTTAGGTGCTGCTGCTCAGATCGGCGTATTCGTAGCACTGGCAGGCGCTATGATCCTGGGCTTCAATGTCCAGGAAGCAGCTGCCATCGGCATCATCGGCGGCGCTGACGGCCCGACCTCTATTTACCTCACTTCCAAGCTGGCTCCCCACCTCCTCGGTGCCGTAGCTGTAGCCGCTTACTCCTACATGTCCCTGGTTCCCCTGATCCAGCCGCCGATTATGAAGCTCCTGACCACCAAGGAACAGAGAAAAATCAGAATGACCAACCTTCGTCCTGTAACCCATTTCGAAAGAGTGGCATTCCCCATCGTCGTTTCCATCGTCGTTTCCCTGCTGCTCCCGCCGGTAGCATCCCTCATGGGCATGCTCTGCCTGGGCAACCTGTTTGAAGTATCCGGCGTAACCGGCCGTCTGTCTGACACTGCTCAGAATGCACTGTGCAACATCGTTACCATTTTCCTGGCAACCGGCACAGGCCTCACCATGACCGGCGACAAATTTATCCGTGTGCAGACCCTTGAAATCATCTGCCTCGGCCTGGTTGCATTCGCAGCAGGCACCGCAGGCGGCGTACTCTTCGGTCAGATCATGAGAATTGCATCGGGCAACAAGGTAAACCCCCTCATCGGCTCCGCAGGCGTATCTGCCGTACCAATGGCAGCCCGCGTATCCCAGGTGGTAGGCCTCCGCGATAACCCGTCCAACTACCTGCTTATGCAGGCTATGGGCCCGAACGTTGCAGGTGTTATCGGTACTGCAGTAGCTGCAGGCACCATGCTGGCACAGTTCGGAGGCTGATTTCTGTAAGAAATCTGTCAATGAAAAGCATCCTCGAAAGAGGGTGCTTTTTTATTGGGGGGCAAAGCCGCCCGGGTGCAGAGGGTCCAAAGGGGAAGGAGGCGCCCTTAGGGCGCTGAATATAAAGGGGAAGGGGGCGCGGCTTCGCCGCAGGTTGTGGCCTGCTGGCGCAGGCAGGTTGTGTAAAAGGGTTGCGGAAAAGGGCGCAGGTTGGACAGGCCTTTGGCGTGAGGGTTGAGGCAGCGCCCTTTGGGCGCGGAATATCAAGGGGCGGTAGCAGCCCCTTGATTTCCCCTTGCATTCTCCTTGAAATACTGATATTATTACACTTGATAAGGAGTCTTAATTATGCAGCTAATTGATTTATCTGATGTACATGATTTCAGCGCAGCCCGTTTCCTGCTTTACTGGCTGGTGGCGTCCATTGTGGCTATTATTGTGGCTTACAGTATCGGACAGGAGAATAAACTGAAGTGGTTCCGCCAGCGGAAGTCCAACGGCTTTATGGTGCGCCGCGGTGTATTCGGCAATTTCAGCCTGCTGGGGGTGCCGCATTCCAAGGAGGGCTTTGCCATTACTGCCGGTATCTTTATCGGCGCCGGTGTGATTTGGGCACTTCTTGTATTTGTCATTCTTCCTGTTTTCGGTTATAATCTATAATATAAAAGATAACTTTATATTTTATTTCCTGCGTATGGCACAGGGGTAGGAAATTCATCCTGATTGAAGGACCTGGCATTGAAAAATGTCAGGTCTTTTTTTAAAGATAATTCATGCATTACAGGTTATTGCTTTTCCAAGGGATTGGAAGAAAAGGAAAAAGGATTCATGGAAAACATTTTGTATTTTTATTCATTTAGGAGGTTTCAATG
Source organism: Dialister sp. UBA1703 (assembly GCA_002320515.1). Lineage (GTDB taxonomy): Bacteria > Bacillota > Negativicutes > Veillonellales > Dialisteraceae > Dialister. The sequence goes on from DCJJ01000140.1 coordinate 4,966, forward strand.
ACAGCCTGGGAAAGTATTGCAAGTGAGTTGTTCAGCGGGGTTATGGGCATGGGGGATATTTCCGTATGGATGATGTTCCTCATCGGCGGGTTCCTCATTTATTTGGGAGTGAAGAAGGATTATGAGCCCATGCTTCTTTTCCCCATGGGGGTGGGCTGTATTCTGGCCAATATCCCCGGCCATTTTGCGGTGATTCCCACAGGGGGCGGGGAGCCGGGGTTCCTGTCCGTGCTTTATGAGGCGGGCATTGCCAATGAGCTTTTCCCGGTGCTTATTTTTATTGCGGTGGGGGCTATGTGCGAATTTGATCCTCTCATCCGCGCTCCCTATGTGATGCTCTTTGCGGCAGCCGCCCATTTCGGCATTTTTGCTGCGGCTCTTCTGGCGTCTTTTGCGGGATTCCCGTTCAATGAGGCCGCATCCATCGGTATCATCGGCGCTGCTGACGGTCCCACCACCATTTTCGTGGCCCAGAAGTTTGCCACGAATCTCCTGGCACCGCTGACGGTGACGGCTTTCTGCTACATGTCCCTGGTGCCCATTATCCAGCCGCCCATTGTAAGGCTGCTGACCACGAAGAAGGAGCGCATGATCCGCATGCCCTTCAAGGCGGAGAAGCCTGTTTCCTGGACAGCCCGTTTCCTGTTCCCCCTGATGGTGGTTCTTATTGCAGGCATTCTGGCGCCCATTTCCGTGCCCCTCATCGGCGCCCTCATGTTTGGCAACCTGCTCAAGGTGTCGGGGGTGACGGATTCCCTGTCCAATGCGGCGCAGAATGAGCTGGCCAATCTGGTCACCCTTCTTCTTGGCATTACTGTAGGAGCAACCATGACGGCGGAAAATATCCTTACCATGGATGTACTGAAAATCCTGGCGCTGGGGGCGGTGGCCTTTGTATTCGACACCGTAGGCGGCGTGCTTTTTGCGAAGCTGGCCAATCTTTTCCTGAAAAAGAAAATCAACCCCATGATCGGTGCCTGCGGCATTTCCGCCTTCCCCATGTCGGGCCGGGTGATTGCGAAGATGGCACTGAAGGAAGATCCTTCCAATTATATTATCCAGCATGCCATGGGGGTTAACGTGGCAGGCCAGGTGGCGTCGGTAGTGGCAGGCGGTCTGGTGCTGGCTTTGATTCCGGTATTAGGATAAGGAGGAAATCATGACAAGTGTAGAATCATCGGCGGCTTTAATGGTTATCGCCTACCCCCTTCTTTTCGTGGTGATGGCTGTGTTCGCAGGGCTTACATACCTTTTGAACCGGACATTCGGGAAGTAGAAATAGGGGTCAGCAGGATAATGAAGCTTGGCTGCCCCGCTTCCTGCCTGATGGCAGGAAGCGGCGGGCCTTTGATAAAAGGGGCTGAGGAACACCGAATATACGACGCGCAGCTTTATGTGTCATTAGGCTCCTGCGGGGCCTCGGATTTTCTACGAAAATCCGCTATCATCCGTCGCCTGCGGCGACACCTTCTTCCAAAGGAAGAAGGGCTTTTGTACTACGTCATGTACCCGTGGTGACACAAAAGGCATTCCCGTAACGCTGACTTCAAAAAGGGGCTGTGAAAAAATGTAAATCATTTTTTCACAGCCCCTTTCTTGGCGTTTATTGGTTATGATTCATCAAATTCGAAGATGAAGAGTTTGTGGTTTTTGTCCGATGCCAGCCTTGTGAAGCGGTCGTACTGACGGAGAATATCCACGATCAGCTCTTCCTTTTTCATGAGGCGCAGGGAGTAGCCGGTGCGGCCGTCTTCAAAGCAGCTGGCAGGAATGTAGATTTTATGCTTCTTCACGAAGGGCATGGCCTTATTTTTGATGGCAGTGTCAGAGGCTTCACGGATTTCGCACATAATGCCGTAGGTGAAGTCATGGAGGCCGCTCTGGCGGATGGTGAATTCATACCGGGGGAGGCCCTGCACTGTCTTTTCTTCAATGGAAGGGTGAATGCCGTGGCGTTCCATTTCCGCTTTCAGCTCTTCCAGGGCGGGAAGGGCGGTGTTCTTCATGAAATCCAGGGTGCCGGCAAGATCGGGCTCTGAGGACATGATGGAAAGGCGCTGTTTCCAGGCGCTGCCGGTCCAGTAGGAGGTGTAGACGGACATGTTGCGGCTGAAGTAGTCTTCGTCAGCCATCAGTCCTTTCCACAGGCAGAAGCAGAGGAGGAGCATGATGAAGAGGAAGGGGAGGGCGGTAATCATGGTCATGGACTGAAGGGCGCTGAGTCCGCCGGAGTACAGAAGTCCGATGGCCAGAAGGGACATGAGGTATCCCCAGAAAATGCTCTGCCAGCGGGGAAAGGTGTGTTCTCCGTGGGAGGCGATGGTATTGATGACGAAAATGCCGGAGTCGGCGGAGGTGACAAAGAATATAAATATCATCAGTACGGAAATGGCGGAGGTGAACTGGCCAAGGGGTTCCAGGGAGAGGAAGGCGAAGAGGAGGGCTTCCGTCTGGCCGGCCAGGGTAGAGAGGGCGCCGGCATTTTCCTGATCCAGCAGGATGGCGGAATTTCCGAAAATGGTCATCCATAAAAGATTGAAAAGGGTGGGGACGAAAAGAACGCCCAGAATAAATTCGCGGATAGTCCGGCCTTTCGATATTTTGGCAATAAACATACCCACGAAGGGGGCCCAGGAAATCCACCATGCCCAGTACATGACGGTCCAGTCTGTAAACCAGCCTTCATTTTCCGGGTCATAGGCAAAGGTACGGAAGCTCATGGGAACCAGGTTATGGATGTAGGCGCCCACATTTTCTGTGAAATCCCTCATTATGCGGGTGGTGGGGCCGGCCAGAAGGATGAAGAGGAGAAGAAGTCCCGCCAGGGCCAGATTGGCTTCACTCAGCCGGCGAACCCCCTTACCTACACCGGAGATGGCGGAGACGATGGAGCAGGAGGTGGCTGCCAGGATGATGACAGCCAGAGCGGGCTGGGTCAACTGCCCTAAAAGACCTACGTGCTTCAAACCGGCGCCCAGCTGCATGGCGCCGTAGCCCAGGGTGGTGGTAATACCGAAAATGGTGCAGCACAGGGCGATGATATCGATGAGGTGGCTGGCGGTGCCATTCATGTTTTCCTTAAGGAGGGGATAGAAGGCACTTCGGATGGTGAGGGGCAGATGGTAGCGGAAACCGAAATAGGCAAGGGCCAGTCCCATGGTGCCGTAAATGGCCCAGGCATGGATGCCCCAGTGGAAGAAGGTGTTCAGCATGGCTGTTTTGGCCTGTTCGCCTGCTGAAAGGCCTTCCCTGAGGGGCAGGGCGTAGTGGGAAATGGGTTCTGCCACGCCGAAATACAAAAGGCCGATGCCCATGCCGGCAGCAAAAAGCATGGAAACCCAGGATAGGAAGGGATATTCCGGCTCTTCGTCTTCATCGCCTAGACGAATATCTCCCAGACGGCTCAGGCAGAGAAGAAGGAGAAACAGAATGAACAGGGAAGCGCCGAAAATGAATGCCCAGCCCCAGGTGCCGGTAATCCATTGCCGCGCTATGTTCAGGTAGTGGCCGGAAATGCCGGGAACCAGCATACAGCAAAAGGCAATAAAGAAGATAATTGATAATCCGGGAATGGTAATGCCCTTGTCAAAGGTGGATGGGATTTTTAATTTCATGGGAACCTCCTTGCCTGTCAAAATAGGGAAATGCAGTGGGACGCTGATTCATTCATTGAGTATTTTTTTATAGGAAATATGATACACTGCCCGGTCATGGGACAGGTTTCATGGCTTCCTGCTTTCTGCACAAAATGCGGAAGAAGCATATCATACATCCCAGGCATTCCTGCCATTTTCTTTAAAAATAGAATACCACCATGCCATAGGAGGCGTCAAAGATGAAAATGCCTATCTTTTGCAGAAAGAATAAGCACAGAGCATATAAATTGAACTGACGGTTCAATATAGAAAAAATTGATAGCAAGCGCTGGCGGGACGGCTGAAGGAGACTGAATTCATAGATTTTAACCGTTTTATAAGTGTATATTCATAAAAATAAGCATAACCTTCCGGATGGGATTTTGGGGTGAATGATAGGGATTTTACTATGAAAAATGGAGAATAAATAAATTGTAATCTATGTAAAATGGGACGCAAAATTCAGATAAAATTAGATTTCAAGAGATAATATAAGATAATCGAATATCCAATTAGATAACTGCAGAAAAACACATATAATGCTATATTTATTTGAAAATCAGCTAAAATTCCTGTATATTGGCATTAGGTGCTGCGGAAGCGCAGATTCATTGCCAGGGGCTGCTTTGTAAAAATGACGCACTCCTGGTTCCCCGGATTTCTTAAGAGAGTTCCGGGGCCGGTCGTTTTCCTGCTGTATATATCAAAGACGCCGGGAGAAAGGAATGAATCAGCTTCCATGGATACAGGCTGAGGGCCTGTGATAAACAGTCTTTCCCGAGGCAGCGAAAGGAGGGGAGAAGAGGAAGGGTGATTCCTTCAGGCATCGGAGGGTTCAGGTATTTGGGAAGCACTGATTGATTCATGGAGTCTGCTTTTATAAGAGTAAGAGCAAACAATGATTAAATCAGCACTTTCTTTAGAGATTGCCGGAATGTGAAGAGAAATGGATGTATCAGTCTTTCAGAAACGGGACCGGATGAATATGGTTTCGCTTCATGCCATTATTTATTATTTACGGAAGGGCCGATTCGTTTCCAACGTCTGCTTTGACAGGAACTTTTATGCACTGCCCGGTCATGGGGCAAAGCGGCGGCTGCCAGAAGCCCCGTTTTCTGCAGTGAAAGATTTCAGAAATAAAAAGTAAGTCATGGAATCGGTACTTCCCTGGAAATCATTTTATGTCCGCAGAAACAGGGTAAGGAATCGGAGATGGCACCCTTTGGTTTTTTTACATCAATATGAAACAGGAAGGTGAACTGATGGATCCAGCCATTATAACTTTAAGCGTACTGGCAGTGGCAGCATTCCTCTTTATTACGGAGCTGATTCCGCTGGCAGTGACAGCCATGGCAGCCTGTACGGCTCTTGGCATTCTGGGAGTTCTTCCCTCTAAGGCGGTGTATGCCGGCTTATCCAATTCTACGGTAGTACTTTTCGGCGGCATGTTCGTCATCGGCGCCGCTATGTTTAAGACAGGCCTTGCCGAAGCCATCGGCGTGGCGGTGGTGAAGAAGGCGGGAACCAATGAGATTCCCCTGATGGCAGCTATTATGCTTGTTACCATTGTGTTATCCGCCGTTTCTTCCAATACCGGTACGGTGGCCTGCCTCATGCCGGTTATCATCGGTATCTGCCAGGCGGCAAAGATTCCGGCGTCCAAGGAACTGATGCCTCTGGCTATTGCAGCCAATGTGGGCGGCACCATTACCATGATCGGTACTCCGCCAAACGTCATCGTTACCGGAGCCCTTTCCACCGCAGGCCTGCCTGCTTTCGGATTCTTCGAATTTGCATGGATCGGTATTCCGCTCTCCGTAATCATTACGCTGTACACCCTTTTCATCGGACGTCACTTCATTCCCGCCAAGAGCGGCGGCGCCATGGATGAGGCAGCACTGAAAGCGGCGAAGGAAGAAGCCGGCGCCGGCGGAGACGCACCGAAGAGCAAGGTGAAAATGTGGATTTCCGGGCTCATCCTTATCGGTGTCGTAGCTGCCATGGCATTGAATCTTAAGACCGTGCCCCTTCATACGGCAGCGGTTACAGGCGCCATCCTCTGTGTCGTTACAGGCTGCCTGAAGGAAAAGGAAGCCTATGCAGGCATTGACTGGGTCACCATTTTCCTCTTTGCCGGCATGCTCTCTGTGGCTGCGGCTATGGAAAAAACCGGGGCCGGTAAGCTCATTGCTGATTCCGTAGTGAATATGATGGGCGAAAACCCGAACCCCTATGTACTGACAGCAGTCCTTTTCCTTATTTCCAACATTCTGACCCAGTTCATGTCCAATACCGCATCCGCTGCCCTGCTGGCACCTATCGGTATTTCCATCGCCCAGTCCATCGGCGCAGATCCGAAGCCGGTTCTGATGGCTCTCGGCATCGCAGCGTCCTGTGCTTTTGCAACCCCCATGGCGACCCCGCCTAACACCCTTGTCCTTGGGCCTGCGGGATTCTCCTTCAATGATTATGCAAAAGTGGGCATTCCCATGTGCATTCTTTCCCTCATCATCTGCCTCGTGGTCATTCCTGTGGTGTGGCCCTTCGGCATGTAATTCAAGTTCTTATCCCGGTTTTCGGGAGTATGATTCAGGGAAACGCCGGTTTCGCGAAAGAACCGGCTGTCTCCCGGAAAGGCGGTACGCTCTATGGCATCTCCAAGCCCTCTCTCCATCTGCCTGACCAATATGGTCATCGTATTTGCGGTGCTGGTGTTCCTGGCTTTCGTTATCCAGCTCATCCACATCGTAGATCCCACCAAGAATAGGAAAAGATAAGTTATAAACCATAAAGGAGGTAGACTCAATGGACGGTTTTATGAGAGCCCTTGCTTCTGTATGGACAGATTCGGGCTTTGCATCCCTGACGATTGAAAATGTGATTATGATTCTGGTAGGCATTGTCCTGCTCTATCTGGCAATTGCAAAAGAGTATGAACCTCTTCTGTTGATGCCCATCGCCTTCGGCGATATTATGGCCAACTTCCCCAATACCGGCTTTGAAACGGACATGGGCGTTATGATGGCTATCGGATTTGGTATTAAGTATGAAATTTTCCCACCGCTGATTTTCATGGGGGTCGGCGCTATGACCGATTTCAGCCCCCTCATTGCTAACCCGAAGACCATGCTCTTAGGTGCTGCTGCTCAGATCGGCGTATTCGTAGCACTGGCAGGCGCTATGATCCTGGGCTTCAATGTCCAGGAAGCAGCTGCCATCGGCATCATCGGCGGCGCTGACGGCCCGACCTCTATTTACCTCACTTCCAAGCTGGCTCCCCACCTCCTCGGTGCCGTAGCCGTAGCCGCTTATTCCTATATGTCCCTGGTTCCCCTGATCCAGCCGCCGATTATGAAGCTCCTGACCACTAAGGAACAGAGACAGATCCGCATGACCAACCTTCGTCCTGTAACCCATTTCGAAAGAGTGGCATTCCCCATCGTCGTTTCCATCGTCGTTTCCCTGCTGCTCCCGCCGGTAGCATCCCTCATGGGCATGCTCTGCCTGGGCAACCTGTTTGAAGTATCCGGCGTAACCGGCCGTCTGTCTGACACTGCCAAGAATGCACTGTGCAACATCGTTACCATTTTCCTGGCAACCGGCACAGGCCTCACCATGACCGGCGACAAATTCATCCGTGTGCAGACCCTTGAAATCATCTGCCTCGGCCTCGTTGCATTCGCAGCAGGCACCGCTGGCGGCGTACTCTTCGGCCAGCTCATGAGAATTGCTTCCGGCAACAAGGTAAACCCCCTCATCGGTTCCGCAGGCGTATCTGCCGTACCAATGGCAGCCCGCGTATCCCAGGTGGTAGGCCTCCGCGATAACCCGTCCAACTACCTGCTTATGCAGGCTATGGGCCCCAACGTGGCAGGCGTTATCGGTACTGCAGTTGCTGCAGGCACCATGTTGGCACAGTTCGGAGGCTGATTTCTGTAAGAAATCTGTCAATAAAAAGCACTCTCGAAAGAGGGTGCTTTTTTATTTGGGAGGATTTGCCGCCGGGGGCGTTGAGCCTGGGGATTCCTTATAAAAGGATAAATAAAAAACGGCGCCGAAGCGCCGTTTTCCATTGCTTTTATTTACTTTCAAAGAATGCCTTGTAGGCCAGGTAGGTTTCGTAGGCATCGGCTTTGGAGAGGAGGTCGTAGGGGGAGTGCATGGAGAGCATGGCGGTGCCGCAGTCCACGACTTCAGCGCCCCAGTCGGCCATCATGAAGGCGATGGTGCCGCCGCCGCCCTGGTCCACCTTGCCCAGTTCGCCGATCTGCCAGCATACGCCGGCTTCGTTGAAGATGGTGCGGATTTTCTGCAGGAATTCAGCATTAGCATCGTTGCTGCCGGCTTTGCCTCTGGCACCGCCGTACTTGGTGAGGTTGATGCCGTAACCCATGAAGGAGGCATTGTCCTTTTCCGATACTTCCGGGAACATGGGGTCCAGGCAGGAGTTCACGTCAGCGGAAAGCATTTCGCTGTTTTCCATGGTTTCATAGAAATCAAGGATGGTGTTCTGTCCCTGGAGGGCAAGAAGTTTCATGACGAATTTCACAAAGTAGGAAGATTCCATGCCTGTGTTGCCGTAGGAACCGATTTCCTCTTTATCGGTAAGGAGGGCAGCCTGGGTTTTCACGCCGGGTTTGGCATTGAGGATGGCTTCCAGGTTGGCATAGGAGCACACCCGGTCATCCTGGCCGTAGGAGGCGATGAGGGAACGGTCGAAGCCCACGTCCCGGCTCTTGGTGGCAGGCACCAATTCCAGTTCGGCGGTGGCAAAGTCTTCTTCTTCAATGCCGTAGGTGTCTTTCAGCCATTTCATGAAGGCTTCCTTTGGCTTTACCTTGTCTTCTGCATTGGTCCAGGCAATGGCCTGCAGCTGTTCGCCGGTAATGCCTTCGGCCAGGGTCTTCTTCATCTGGTCCTGGGCCATGTGGATGAGAAGGTCGGATACGTAGAAAATGGGGTCTCCTTCCTTCATGCCCACATTGATTTCCACTTTCTTTCCGTCCCTTGTATAAATGACGCCGATGAGGGCCAGGGGGATGGTGGGCCACTGGTATTTCTTAATGCCGCCGTAGTAGTGGGTGCGGAAGTAGACTACCCCTTCCTGTTCGTGAACCGGGTTTGCCTTCAGGTCCAGCCGGGGAGAGTCGATGTGGGAGCCTACGATTTTGATGCCCTCATGTACCGGCTCTTTGCCAATCACTGCCAGAATGACGGATTTGCCCTTCTGGTTCCAGTACACCTTGTCTCCCGGCTTCAGGGATTTCATGTCGTATACCGGCTTGAATCCCTTTTCCTCTGCCTGACGGATGATTTCAGCGGCAGCCAGCCTTTCGGTGCGGGCGGTGTCAAGGAAAGCTTTGTATTTTTCACCATAATCCATAACGGCCTTTCGCTCTTTCTGATTCATGCGCTGCCATACGGACTTTGTTCTGCTGTATGTTTCTTTCATAACAAACCTCCTGTAATAGAGAATAATTATCACATTTATCATTATACTACAGAGGCTCCAGTGGGGCTATGGGAATTATGGGCTTGGTAAGTGTCAAGTTTTCCTCGGTAATTCATTTGACTGTCGATGATTACTATCTCCGTGGCTTCGGTTTTATCAGTATTTCTGTATAGCTCTGGCCAGTCTCCCCAT
>DCJJ01000001.1 GCA_002320515.1 Dialister sp. UBA1703
AGCGAACATAACCCTTCTACACAACCCGCGGCGTCAGCCGCGCCCCTTTTTTTATAAAACTTGCGGCGAAGCCGCCACCGCAACCCTCGGGGCCAAAGGCCCCGTCAAACTTAAGAACCCTTGGGCCGAAGGCCCATCCATCTTAAGAACCTTTCCCTTCACAACCCTCGGGGCGAAGCCCCGTCAACCTTCCCCTCTGAACCTTTTGAACCTTCTGAACCCTCACGCCGCAGGTGTGTCCAATGAACCCTCACACCGCAGGTGTGTCTCACAGGGAAATGTGGTATAATTTATAAATTACCATAAGTCATTAAACATAGACTGTTCAATGAAATTCCCAAGAAGGGGATACTTATGGTAAACTAAAGGCAAAAAGTGTAAGAGATCATACAGGGAGTGATTTTGTAAAGGAAAGGGTATGGATATGAATACATTTTGCAGGAAGCGTTGTGTCATGGCGGCGGCTGTGCTCTGCATGGGGGCTGCTGTTTTCTTTACGGGCTGCGGCAGCAGCGCGCAGCCGAAGTCTTCGGCTGTTTCGGTGAAGGCTATGAAGGTGATCCAGCAGGATACCAGCGTGACCCATGACTATTCGGGACAGGTGAAGTCCATGGATGCGGTGGTGATTAAGCCGAAGGTTTCCGGGTCTATTACGGAGAAATATTTCAGAAGCGGCGATCTGGTCCATGAGGGGCAGGCGCTGTACAAGATCGATGACCGGCAGTATGAGTCGGCGGTGCTTTCTGCCCGTTCCAATGTGGAGAAAGCCAGGACGGCGCTGAACAATTCCATGATTGATCTGGGAAGGTACCAGAGGCTCCTTTCTTCGGGGGCCATTGCAGAGCAGACGGTGACTACCCAGGAGGCCACGGTGGCGTCCAACCAGTCCAGTTATGATGATGCCAATGCTCTTCTGCAGATGGCGGAGGAAAATCTGGATGATACGGTGATTCGTGCGCCCATTTCGGGCAAGCTTTCTGTGGATGATGTGGGCGTAGGCACCTATGCTACGTCGGGAAATACATCCCTGGTGTCTGTGGGCTCCATCAATCCCATTTATGTGCAGTTTTCCATCAGTGAAAATGAATACCTGAATTTCCGCACCGGCGATAAGCTGGAGAGGGAAGGCGGAGAGAGGCCCCGTCCGCCGAAGGCGACTCTGACTCTGAGCAACGGCCAGAAGTATGACGAGGTGTCTACGGAATATATTGCAGACCGTGAGCTTTCCGAGAGCACCGGCACCCTGACGCTGAAGGCTGTTTTTGATAATGCCGACGGCGTGCTGCTGCCGGGCATGTTTGCCCGGGTTACGGTGGAGGGAAGGCCTTTGAAAGATGCCATCCTTGTGCCCCAGCGGGCGGTGCAGCAGGTACTGGATAAGTCCTTTGTCATTGTGGTGGGATCGGATAACAAGTCCATTTCCCGGCAGGTTACCCTGGGTGACCAGGTAGGCAGCTATTATGTAGTGAAGAGCGGCCTGACGAAAGATGACAATGTAGTGGTGGAAGGGCTGACGAACCTGAAGGAAGGGCAGGAGCTGAATGTGACGGAAACCACGGCTGATGAGCTGGGGCTGTCTCTTTCTTCTTCCGACGGTTCCACTTCCGCCAGTGCTTCCGTCAGCGCGAAGTAAGGAGGAGCCATGTCAAAATTCTTTATCCGGCGGCCTATCTTCGCCATCGTCATTTCCATCATTATCGTGCTTCTGGGCACCATTTCCCTTCTGTCCCTGCCTATTGCCCAGTATCCCCAGATTTCACCGCCTACCATCAGTCTGAGCGCCAGCTATACTGGCGCCAATGCGACCATTGTGAACCAGACGGTGGCCCAGGTCATCGAGGAACAGATGAACGGGCTGGAAAATATGTCCTACATGTCTTCCACCTCCAGCAATGATGGATCCTACAGTCTGTCCATCGTGTTCGACCTGTCCAGCGACGGTGATACGGACTCCGTGAATGTGCAGAACAATGCAAACCTGGCCAAGAACAGTCTCCCCAGTGACGTGCAGACCACAGGCCTCACAGTGCGCAAGTCCTCCGGCGACATGGTGCTCATGGCCAACCTCTATTCGCCGAACGGCACCTATGACCAGGCCTTTCTCAAGAACTATGCCGACATTTACCTTCTGGACAAGATCCAGCGCATCAACGGCGTAGGCAACGTGAATACCTTCGGCTCCAGCTATGCCATGCGGGTATGGCTGAATCCGGATAAGCTGGCAGAAAGAAATCTCACCGTTTCCGATGTGATTTCCGCCATTAAGGAACAGAATATTTCCGCTCCTGCCGGTACCGTAGGCGGTCAGCCGGCGCCGGAAATCCAGGAAAAACAGTACAGCGCCAAAGTGGAAGGCCGTCTCACCACGCCGGAGCAGTTTGGCAATATTATCCTGAAATCCGCGTCCAACGGCCAGTTCGTATACCTGAAGGACGTGGCCAAGATCCAGACCGGCACCCAGAATGAAAGCAGCAACTCCAAAATCAACGGCAAGAACGGTATCGGCTTCGGCGTGCAGCTCACCAACGATGCCAATGCCCTGGACACCATCAGTCAGGTGAAGAAGGTGCTGGAGGAGGCGAAGGAAGGTTTCCCGCCGGATCTGGACTACATCATCGTCATGGATAACACCAGCTTCATCAATGCTTCTATCAACGAAGTGAAGGACACCTTTGTGGAATCCCTGCTGCTGGTTATCCTGGTGGTCTTCATTTTCCTGCAGAAATGGCGCACCACCCTTATCCCGGTGCTGGCAGTGCCTGTTTCCATTGTAGGTACCTTTGCCACCTTCATTTTCCTGGGCTTCACCATCAATACCCTTACCCTCTTTGCCATGGTGCTGGCCATCGGCCTCGTGGTGGACGACGCCATCGTGGTCATCGAAAACGTGGAAGAGCACATGTCCAAGGACGGCCTCACCGCCAAAGAAGCGACGGAAAAAGCCATGGGCGAAGTACAGGGGCCGATTATCGCCACCACCGCCGTGCTGGCGTCCATCTTCATCCCCGTGGCCTTCATCGGCGGCGTCACCGGCGTGCTGTATAAACAGTTTGCCATTACCATTACTGTCTCCGTGGCTATTTCCGCCTTCGTAGCCCTTACCCTGACGCCGGCGCTCTGCGGCCTGCTCCTGAAGGCCGACGACAAAGGCTTTACCGGCGGCCCCCTGGCCTTCTTCTTCCGGAAATTCAACAGCGCCTTTGACTCCTGGCGGGAAAAATACACGGGAAAAGTGGGCTGGATGATCCACCATTTGAAATACGCAGTCATCTTCCTCGTCCTTGTTACCGGCCTCATGGGCCTTTTCTATCAGCTGCTGCCTTCCACCTTCGTACCGGAAGAAGACCAGGGATTCTTCATGGCCAGCGTCACCATGCCTGAAGGCACATCCCTGAACCAGACCGTGAAGACCGTGGATGCCATTGCTGATGGAACGAAGAAAATCCCCGGCGTAAAGGACATTATGACCCATGCCGGCGGCTCCACCTCCAACTCCGGCAACGTCTATATTTCCCTGGACAGCTGGGACCAGAGAACGTCTTCAGACCTCAGCGTGAACTCCATTATTGCCAAATTCAACAAAACCGTGGTGCCTCTCCATCCTGAAGCCCGGGTGGCGGCCTTCAATACGCCCGCCCTTCCTGGCCTGGGCATGGAAGGCGGCTGGACCATGCAGCTCCAGGATAATGTAGGCCTTTCCGATACAGAACTGGGCACCGTGGCTGACCAGGTGGTGGCTGCCTGCAGCGCAAGGCCGGAGCTCTCCGGCGTCCGCACCAGCTACGCCACCAATACCCCCAGCGTGCAGTACGCCGTGGACCGTGAAAAGATCAAAAATCTGGGCATCAGCCTTTCCGACGTATTCACCGCCCTCCAGGCAAACTTCGGCGGCTCCCAGGTCAACGATTTCAACCAGTTCGGAAGAGCCTACAAAGTCATCGTACAGGCAGATACTCAGTACCGCTCCCAGGCGGACAGTTTGAAATTTATTTCCGTGAAATCAGCCTCCGGGAACATGGTGCCCCTGGACACCCTACTCACTAGCTCCATTACCACCGGACCCTCCTCCATTACCCGTTTCAACGGCGTACGAAGCGTCACCATCCAGGGCAGCGCCGCCAACGGCTACAGCTCCGGCGAAGCCATGAAAGCGGCGGAAGAAGCGGCCAAGAGCGTCATGCCGTCGGGCTTTACCATCGAATGGTCCGGCCAGAGCCGTGAAGAAAGTACTTCCTCTGACTCCACCATGAAAGTCCTCATCATGGCCCTTATCTTTGCCTTCCTCTGCCTGGCAGCCCTCTACGAAAGCTGGTCCATGCCTTTCGCCGTCCTCTTCACCGTGCCCACCGGCATCTTCGGCGCCGTATTCTCCGAATACATCATCCGCATCCTGGCATCCATGCTGGGCGGAAACGCCACCGGCTTTTTGAACAGTGTGTACATGCAGATCGGCATTATCATGATCATCGGCCTCGCCGCCAAGAATGCCATCCTCATCGTGGAATTTGCCAAAGAACGGGTGGATAAAGGCATGGATCCCATGGACGCCGTGGTGATTGCAGCCAAACTCCGCCTCCGTCCTATCCTCATGACCGCCTTCACCGCCATCATCGGCTGCCTGCCCCTGGCCCTGGCCACCGGCGCCGGCGCCGGTGCCCGCTGCGGCATGGGCGTAGCCGTCGTAGGCGGCATGACCTTCGCCACCCTCTGCGGCCTCTTCCTCATCCCCGCCTTCTATATCGTGTCGGAATACCTGGCCAGATACTTCCGGAAAGTGACGGGATTTAAGGGAATCAAGTTTAAACATCGCATGCTGAGGAGGTAACGTGAGGGGACAAGCGCCTTTGGCGCGGTCGGGACCGGGACCTGGTCGGTGCTTTCCAGTATTCCCGAAGGTTGACGCGGCTTCGCCGCGA
>DCJJ01000112.1:0-3113 GCA_002320515.1 Dialister sp. UBA1703
CCTTTGGTGCTGACGCACCACCTTTCTCCCCAAGCGGTGGGACAATAAAATGGTGGAGAGAACCCTCCGGCCCGCAGGGCCGTCAAACCTATGAATCCTATGAAAAAAGGACCGCTCTGCGGCCCCTTTTTCATTCCCTCCCCTTGCATTTCATTTTGAATCCTGCTATGATATTTCATATCATATGTAAAAGCAAAGATGGGAAGAAGCTGTGGATGAATTTGTAGAGAGCTGCCGGTGGTGGGAAGGCGGTAAGGATGAAGCAGCGGGTCACCCCGGAGCCGGCTTATGCCCGTGGCGCACGTTATACGCAAATGAGCGATCATGTATGATTATTTAGGTGGTACCGCGGAAGCACTCTTTCGTCCTATGGGATGGAGGAGATTTTTTATTTTTAGGAGTGAAGAATATGGCAGATTTTGAAGATCTTGGAAAGTATGATCCAAGTGCGATTGAACAGAAATGGTATCAGTTCTGGGAAGATCATGATGTATTTCATGATGAACCGGACCCCTCTAAGGAACCTTACAGCATTGTGCTGCCGCCGCCGAATGTAACGGGCCAGCTGCACATGGGTCATGCTCTGGACAATACGCTCCAGGATATCCTGATCCGCTACAAGAGAATGCAGGGGTACAATGTACTGTGGCTGCCGGGCAAGGATCACGCAGGCATTGCCACCCAGGTAAAGGTAGAAAAGCAGATCGCCGAGGAAGGTCTGAATAAGTACGACCTGGGCCGTGAAAAGTTCCTGGAAAGGGTATGGCAGTGGAAGGAGAAATACGGCAACCGTATCGGTCTCCAGATTCGCCGCCTTGGTTCTTCCTGCGACTGGAAGCGGGAACGCTTCACCATGGACGATGTATGCGCCCGTGCGGTTCGCGAAGTGTTCGTTTCCCTTTATGAAAAAGGCCTCATTTACCAGGGATTCCGCATTACCAATTGGTGCCCCCGCTGCCAGACTGCTCTTTCCGACATTGAAGTAGAGCATGAGGATGAAGTGGGACATCTCTGGTATTTCAACTATCCTATCGTTGGGGAAGAGGGTTATATCCAGATTGCCACCACCCGTCCTGAAACTATCCCCGGTGATACGGCTGTGGCTGTAAACCCCAATGATGAACGGTATGCCCACCTGGTAGGCAAGATGGTGAAGCTCCCCACCACGGACCGTGAAATCCCCATTATTGCCGATGATTACGTAGATATGGCCTATGGTACCGGCTGCGTGAAGATTACGCCGGCCCATGACCCCAACGACTTTGAAGTGGGCCAGCGCCATGACCTGCCTACCATCGTCATCATGAACAAAGACGGCACTATGAATGAAAAGGCCGGAAAGTATAACGGCATGGACCGCTACGAAGCCAGAAAGGCCATTATTGAAGATTTCAAGAACGCCGGTCTGCTGGTAAAGATTGAAGAAACAAAGCACGCTGTCGGTCACTGCTCCCGCTGCAAGACAGTGGTGGAACCGATGACCACCAAGCAGTGGTTCGTAAAGATGAAACCCCTGGCAGGCCCGGCTATGGAAGCAGTCACCTCCGGCAAGACAAAGTTCGTACCGGAACGTTTCTCCAAGACCTATATCCAGTGGCTGGAAAACATTCATGACTGGTGCATTTCCCGTCAGCTCTGGTGGGGCCACCGCATCCCTGTATGGTACTGCGACGACTGCGGCGAAGTAAGCGCATCCCGCACGGACCTCACCGAATGCCCGAAGTGCGGCAGCAAGCATATCCACCAGGACCCGGACGTGCTGGATACCTGGTTCTCCTCCGCCCTGTGGCCATTCTCCACCATGGGCTGGCCGGACCAGACACCGGTATTGAAACAGTGGTACCCAACTTCCACCATGGTCACCGGCTACGACATTATTTTCTTCTGGGTAGCCCGCATGATGTTCATGTCCATGGAATTTATGCATGAAATCCCCTTCAAGTACGTATTCATCCACGGCCTGGTCCGCGATTCCCAGGGACGCAAGATGAGCAAGTCCCTTGGAAACGGCATCGACCCCCTGGAAGTCATCGACAAGTACGGCGCCGACGCCCTCCGTTTCACCCTGGTCACCGGCAACACCCCGGGCAACGACATGCGTTTCTACTATGAAAAGGTAGAAGGAAATCGGAATTTCGCAAACAAACTGTGGAACGCCACCAAGTTCACCCTCATGAACCTGGACGACTATGACAAAGATTTCGTCCCTGCCAAAGAGGAACTTACCCTGGCAGACAAGTGGATCCTGGACCGCCTGGCAGCCACCGAAGACTATGTAAGCACCAACCTGGACAAGTACGAACTGGGTGAAGCGGCTGACTCCATCTATAACTTTGCCTGGAACTACTTCTGCGACTGGTACATCGAAACCGCCAAGACCCGTCTCTACGGCGAGCATAACAGGGACCGCAAAGTCACCCAGTACGTGCTGGTATACACCCTCACCCGCATGCTGGCCCTGCTTCATCCATTTATGCCGTTCATTACGGAACACCTCTGGCAGCATCTGCCCCATGAAGGCGAAATCCTGGCAAGGGCTCCCTGGCCGAAGGCTGATGAAAACCTCCGCTTCAAGGACGAAGCAGAACAGTTTGAAAGGATTATGGATTCCATCAAGGCTATCCGCAACATGCGCGCCGAGGCCAATGTAACCCCGAACAAGATGTGCCACATCCAGATTGCCGTTCTTAGAAACGACCTGAAAGACTGCATTGAAAACCATAAGGAATACTACGAAAAACTGGGCCACGTAGAAGACATCAAACTGCTCTCCGCCGACGCACCGAAGCCGGAAAACGCCCTCACCACCGTAGTCACCGGACTGGAAGTGTACCTGGAACTGAAAGGCCTCATCGACACTGCCAAGGAAAAGGAAAAGATCGAAAAGAACAAGGCAGCCCTTGAAAAAGACATTGCCCGCACCAGCGGCAAGCTCTCCAACAAAGGCTTCCTTGCCAAAGCACCGGAAGCAGTAGTGGCTAAGGAAAAAGAAAAACTGGCCCAGTTCGAAGAAAAGATGAAATCCTTGAACGAACGCCTGAAATTCCTGGATCAGCTCTGATTGCAAAAGATTCTTAAGCAGGACGGGACTTTAGGGAAGCACTGATTAATTC
>DCJJ01000112.1:3203-7076 GCA_002320515.1 Dialister sp. UBA1703
GCATTGCATAAAAATTCAAGAATAAAAGCAGACAACGATTTAATCAGCGCTTCCCTAGCGGGGAGGAAAGTTTACAGGCACCGCCGGCGGTGACGGAACGTCAGCTGGCACAGCCTGCGGCAGAGCCGCCATCCTCTTTCCTTCACAAAGGATTCATTAAGCCTTAGAATCTTATGCGCCTGAAGGGTGAAGAACCCACGGCTCAGCCGCAATCATCAAAACCAATCGAAGACTCCCTTTCATCAGGGAGTACTTCTTATGTAAAGGAGAAATTATGAATTACGAAGAATCTGTGGCCTATCTGGAACAGGCAGCATCCTTTGGCATTAAGCCGGGGCTGGAGCGGATCGAGGCCATGTTGAAGAAACTGGGAAATCCGGAAACTGCCTACAAGGTCATCCACGTCACCGGCACCAACGGCAAAGGCAGCGTGGTGGCCATGATTACCAGCGTTCTGGAAAATGCCCAGCTCCGGGTGGGCCGCTACGTGTCGCCCCATCTGGTGGACTATACCGAACGGATTTACCTCTGCGGCCATGATATTTCCAGAGAAGACTTTGCCAAAGCGGCCACCGTGGTCCGGAAGGCGGCGGAAGAAATCATTGCAGACGGCGTAGAAGCGCCTACGGAATTTGAACTTCTGACAGCCATGGCCTTCTGGTATTTCAAAGAACAGAAGGTAGACTATGCGGTTATGGAAGTAGGCATGGGCGGACTCTACGACTCCACCAACGTCATCCTCCCCGTGGTTTCCGTCATTACCAATGTGGCCATGGACCATATGAAGTATCTGGGAGATACCCTCCAGGAAATCGCCCACCAGAAGGCAGGCATCATCAAAGAAGGCATCCCCGTTGTCACCGCCGCCCAGCACGTGGCCCTGAAACAGCTGAAGAAAGAAGCCCATGAAAAGAAATCCCGCATCTATTTCTATGGAAGGGACTTTGAAATCGACTCCAGAAGCCCCTGGAAACATGGACAGGTTGTCACAGTAAAGCGGAAAGACATGCCCAAGGAACTGGAAAAGAGCCTCCTTTTCGTTCCCTTCGTCGGCGCCCATCAGGCCGTCAATGCCGCCGTCGCCACCATGGCCCTTTCCATCATTATGAAACAGGACAACCGGGTCAACGAAAACGACCTTCGCGAAGGCCTGGCCCGCACCCGCTGGCAGGGACGATTTGAAATCCACGACGTCAAAGGCGTCACCTATGTCATGGACGGCGCCCACAACCCCGCCGGCGCCGAAGCCCTCATGGAAGCACTGCAGGAACAGTACCCCGACAAACGCCGCCTCTTCGTATTCACATCCCTGGCTGATAAGGATACAGAAACGGTGATCCAGCTCCTCATCCGCAAAGGGGACAAAGTCTTCGCCTGCAAGGCACCCACCCCCAGGACAAGAAAGCCCGAAGAAATCGAGGCCATGATCAAAGCCCAGAAAATCGACGCAGCCTTCAAGGCAGAACCAACGGTAAAAACCGCCCTGGAAGATGCCACCAATGAAGCAGGAGCAGGGGACATCGTCCTCATCTGCGGCTCCCTCTACATTTTGGGAGACGCCATCCGCTTCATCGAAGAAAAAGAAATGGAAGCAGCAGAAAAGAAATAGTCATCTCAATAAAAGAGGCTGTGAAGAAATGATTGAACATTCTTTCACAGCCCCGGCCGCCTGCGGCGGCCTCCCCCTTCCACCACTACGTGGTCCCCCCACCCCCGAGTACGGGGGTGGGCAAGTTTATGGAGGAAAAAGGAACCGCGTCACTACATCCCTTGCCCACCCCTGTTTCAGGGGTGGGTGGCGAGCGCCTATATACTCTCTTGCGCCCCCCTGCTTGTCATGGGGGAGAGGGCCACGCAGTGGCGAGGGGGGATTGCCAAAGGCATGCTGCCTGCGGCAGCTGATATAAAATATGGGCTGTGAAAAAATGATTTACATTTTTTCACAGCTCCTTTTGATTGGGGCGACTGCATAGCAGGTTTGACGGGGCTTTTGCCCCCCGAAGACAGCGGAAAACCTCTCCAACCGCGCCTCTTACGAAAGGCCGCTATCCTCGGTCGTCCGGCGACACCCCCTTCCAGAGGAAGGGGGCTAACGCTCTCCGTCATGCAGCACCGGTGACAAAAAGGGGATTCCCGTAACGCTGGCTTTATAATCATTGCCGCCGCAGGCGGCAATCCACAACCCTCGGGCTGCAGGCCCGTCAAACCTTAGAACCTTAAGAACCCTCGGGGCCAAAGGCCCCGTCCATCTTCCCCTCTGAACCCTCTGAACCCTTGCGCCCGCAGGGCGCATCCATCTTTAGAACCTTTCCGCGTCCAAAGGGCGCATCATCTCTACACCCGGAGCCGCAAAGCAACTATTATATACATACCTGTTATAGCACCATGCTTTCACAGCATGCAAATATTGAAGATGTTAGGAATGCTGTGTTATAATGAAGTTGCCTTCAAATAGAAGTATTTATTTAAGTAGAAGTATACTTCACAGGTACGAATATACAATGATCTTTGTTCTTTTAAAAAGGAGTCCGGACTATGATTACAGAGCATGAAATCTTTTTGACCGATCCCTCGGAAAAAGCGAAAGTAGTAGAATTTCTGAAAGGTTTCGAGCTGACCTTTACAGGAAATATTGATTATACCATGGGTCTTTATGATGACGGACAGCTTATCGGCACCGGTTCCCTGGGCGGCCGCGTCATGCGGGATATTGCCATCAGCGAGAAGTACCAGAAGAAGGGCCTTACCCGCCGTATTATCCGCAATCTGCAGGGCGAATCCTACCGCCGGGGTGTGACGGGAAACCAGATTTTTACGAAACCGAAGAACGTGCCGGTTTTTGAACATATGGGCTTCAAATGCGTAGCGGTGGCTGAACCCTATGCGGCTCTTCTGGAAAAGGGCACCGATACCCTGGAAGACTACCTGGGCCGTGTACGTTCCATTCTCGGCACCGGCGAAGGCAAGAACCGGGGCGCCATTGTCATGAACTGCAATCCCTTTACTCTTGGCCACAGGAGCCTGGTGGAATATGCCCACAATAACTGCGACGAAGTGATTATTTTCGCAGTGCAGGAAGACCGTTCCATTTTCCCATTTTCCGACCGCTTCTCCCTTATCAAACAGGGGGTACGGGACATGAAGGGGGTCGAAGTCATCAGCGGCGGCGATTTCATTATTTCCAACGCCACATTCCCCACCTATTTCATCAAAGGCACCGATGAACTGGCGGCCCAGACCAAACTGGACGCCACTATCTTCGCCACCCGCATTGCGCCGGCACTGAACATCACCGTCCGCTTCGTAGGGGAGGAGCCCACTGACAAGACCACCCTGGCCTACAACAACGCCATGCGCGAAGTCTTCGCCCAGAACGGCATCGAACTGAAGGAAATCCCCAGAGAACAGAAGGGCAACCAGATTGTCTCCGCCTCCTCCGTCCGCAGAGCCCTGGCAGATGACGACTGGG
The DNA here is from genome assembly GCA_002320515.1 of Dialister sp. UBA1703. Classification (GTDB taxonomy): domain Bacteria; phylum Bacillota; class Negativicutes; order Veillonellales; family Dialisteraceae; genus Dialister. The sequence continues at coordinate 6,673 of DCJJ01000112.1, forward strand.
AAACTGTATACCGCATGGTACCGAAAACAACCCTCATCTACCTCAAGAGCCCCGCTGGTCAGGAAGTGATTCGCAAGATTAAAATGACCGAAGCCTTCAAGAAAATGGAAGCCGAAGAAAAGGCAAAAGAAGAAGCTGCTGTAAAAGTGGCTAAAAAGGAATAAACGCATTTTATAGAAATAATTATAGAAATGAAAAGGAGCTGCGAAGAAATGTCAATCATTTCTTCGCAGCTCCTTTTTATCGTTTCTTTTGCAGGGCTCTGTTATTGATGCAGGGCTTTCCACAGGCTGGTATTTATTGACGGTCTATCCATGACTGTTTTACCGGAATGATTTATTTTGCTCGAGCAGGAAAGAAGAAGGTGAAAAGCAGATGGCAGTTAGGGAAGCACTGATTAATTC
>DCJJ01000112.1:7119-10567 GCA_002320515.1 Dialister sp. UBA1703
CGTCGACTTATTCCTTGCATTGAATAAAAATGCAAGAATGAAATCCGATAACGATTTAATCAGCGCTTCCCTAGAAACAGAAAATCGGACAAATCTGGCATTTCACCATCCCCGGCTGGCACCGCCGCCTCCGGAGGAACCGCCACGGCCGCTTCCTCCGAAGCCTCCACCGCCGCGGCCGCCTCCGCGGCCCGTGAAGAGGAGGAAAAGGATGAGGCGGGTGAGACGGCCGCCCAGAAAGATCCAGTCAATGACCAGAAGGATGAGGAGCACCAGGGGCGTTAGAAAATCCTCCATAGTAAATCCACTGTCTTCTTTGACAGCAGGACTTGAGAGTCCGTCCAGCGAGGCGAGGCCATATTCTTTCATGACCTGCCGCACCATGTTGTCATAGGTATCCTGGACACCCCGGCTATAGTCGCCTTCCTTGAAAGCGGGAATGAGGAAGGTATCCAGCAGGCGCCCTGCTTTGGCATCATTCATGGCGCCTTCCAGGCCGTAGCCCACCTCAATCCGGGCTTTTCTATCTTTCATGGAAACCAGAAGCAGGAGACCGTTGTTTTTCTCTTTATCACCAAGGCCCCGGCTTCGAAAAAGGCCGTTGGCATAGGATTCCAGATCACCATCGGGAACGGTGGCAACCATGACTACCACTACCTGGGCATGGGTCTTTTGATCCAGTGCATAGCCTATGGCATTGATATGTTTCTTTGTTTCTACGCTTAAGGTACCGGTGTAGTCTTCCGCGTAGAAAGAATCAGAAGGCGGCGGGGGATAGGTTTCTGCTGCCAGGACGGTATTTATGGAAAACCATGCAAAAACCAGGGTCAAAAGAGCGATCAACACTTTCCCTACGGATTTCATGGTATCTCTCCTTTCATCAGCAGCTCACTGTCTCACCGGCTGACCAATTTGACTAAAACTGTACTTTAGGAGCTGCTTTGGCTCCTTCGTCTGCTTTGAAATAGGGGGCGTCGGTGAAACCGAAGGCACCGGCGTAGAGGCTTACCGGAAAAGAATGAATTTTAGCATTGTATTTCTGCACCTGATTGTTATAGTCCCGACGGGCTACGGAAATCCGGTTTTCCGTTCCTGCCAGTTCGTCCTGAAGTGCCAGGAAATTCTGGCTGGCTTTCAAATCAGGATAATTTTCAGCTACCATCAGCAGACGGCCCAGGGCGTTGGACAATTCACCATTAGCGCTGATTTTATCGGTCGGCGTGGAAGCATTTAAGAGTTTGGAACGGGCATCGGCCACTGCCTTCACCGCTTCCTGTTCATGGGAAGCATAGCCTTTAACCGTGTTTACCAGATTGGGGATCAGGTCAGCCCGGCGCTGAAGCTGGGTATCTACCTGAGCCCAGGATGAATTCACCTGTTCATGCATGGAAACGAGGCCGTTGTAGGAGCTGACCAGGCCGCCGGCAATGACAAGGATTGCAGCAATGATAATAATCAGTTTCTTCATAGGAACCTCCTTAGAAATGGAGAACAAATCTATTATTTCAATCCCAGTTCTTCCTTATGGGCAGTCATGCCGTCAATGCAGGCCTGCATAACAGTACCGGCGTCAAGACCCAGCATGGCAAATCCCTTTTTGATGACGTCCCGATTGCAGCCGGCAGCGAACCGTTTATCCTTGAATTTCTTTTTCAATCCCTTCACTTCCATACCTGTAATGCCCTCGGGCCGCATAAGGGCATAGGCCATGACTACGCCGGTGAGTTCATCGACTGTGAAAAGGCTCTTCTCCATGTCCGTGGTGGGTTCCACATCGTTGTCGCAGATGCCCCAGCCATGGGAAATGATGGTATTGATATCTTCCTCATCTACGCCTTCCGGTTCCAGAAATTCCCGGACATGGTGGCAGTGTTCATTGGGGTATTTTTCATAATCCACATCATGAAGATAGCCGATAGCTTCCCAGTGGTCCTTATCGGCATGGAAATAATCCGCCATAGCGCCCATGGCTGCACTCACTGCCATGGCATGGGTGAAAAGATGGTCCTCAGTGGTATACTTCGGTAAAATTTCTTTGGCTTTCGCCAGTGTAAGCTGACTCATAATAAATTCCTCCTTCATAAATTCTACATCTAGCATAGGGGATAGCAGAAAGGTTGTCAATGAATGGTGAGGAAATCTCGAAGTTCTCCATTGACTTTTTCTTCTATAAAAATGGTAAAATAAAAAAAAACAGGCTTTTGCATTCCATCAGAAAGGAGACCATCATGACTGATTTGGAAAGATTGAGGGAAATGATTGAGAGTCATCATAAGATTGCTTTCTTTGGCGGTGCCGGTGTTTCTACAGAATCCCATATTCCCGATTTCCGCGGGGCCAATGGGATTTATCGGCAGAAGACAAATCTTCCCTGGACGCCGGAGGAAATGCTGTCTCATCATTTTTATGAGGAACATCCGGTGGAGTTTTTTACCAACTACAAGAACTTTGCAGAAGCCATGGTAGCAGCTGAGCCGAACCGGGCTCATTATGCCCTGGCCAGGCTGGAAGAGGAGGGGAAACTTCTGGGGGTGGTGACCCAGAACATCGACGGCCTACACCAGAAGGCAGGCAGCAGGAATGTGATGGAACTCCACGGCTCTATTCTTCGGAACTACTGCACCCAGTGCGGCCGTTCCTACGACGTGGACAGCTTCCTTTCCCTCTGCGCACCGGTGCCTCACTGCCCCTACTGCGGAGGCATCGTGAAACCGGATGTGGTACTCTATGAAGAACCGCTGGACATGGACACCATGGAAGACGCCATGGATGCCATCCAAACGGCGGATATGCTCATCATCGGCGGCACCAGCCTGGTAGTCTACCCCGCCGCCGGATTCATCAACTACTTCACCGGTGACGCACTGGTCATGATTAACCAGGATGAAACAGGAAAAGACAGGGACTGCGACCTGGTATTCCACGACAGCGTAGGAAAAATTCTGGGAGAAGCGGTTTTGACACGCCCTGTGGACATGCCCTGAAGGGGGGTGAGGGTTCAAAGGGGTCGGCCCGCTAAAAGCGGGCTGGTTCAGATGGTTCAAAAAGGATTGCAGGCGCCCTTCATGTTTTAGGGCGCCTCTTTTGATAAAATCGTACAACGGCCCTGGCGGGGAAGGGAAAAGAGGTCCCCCCCTTTGGTGGCTGCGCCACCACCTTTACCCAAAGGGAAGCATGTCACTGGATTCTCAGGTCGCTTAGGCTCCCCTACGAATCCAGTTCGCTGGAGTGACTCCAGTTCCTTTGCCACCCCGCTAAGTTCGGTGGGGCGACAAAAGAAAAGCGCCTCTATTTTTCTCGTGTTCCCTTGAGGGGAACGCCACGTAGTGGCAAAGGGTGTACGAGGGTAAATATGCCAATGACACTCTAGGGAAGCACTGATTAATTCATAGAGTCTACTTTTATGAGAATTTTTATGCACTGCTTCGTCATGAGGCTCCTTAAATAG
>DCJJ01000154.1:0-5051 GCA_002320515.1 Dialister sp. UBA1703
CTGACTTTATAAGCATTGCCGCAGGGCGATACCACAACCCTCGGCCCGAAGGGCCGTCAAACTTACGAACCCTCCGGCCCATAGGGCCGGTCAATCCTAAGAACCTTCCCCTTAAGTATCTTAAGAACCCTTGGGCCGAAGGCCCATCCATCTTAAGAACCTTCCCCTTTGAACCCTCTGAACCTTCTGAACCCTTTGAACCCTCACGCCGAAGGCGTGTCCAATGAACCTTCACACCGCAGGTGTGTCCAATGAACCCTCGCGCCGCAGGCGCGTCCTGCCACTCTTGTCACTTCCTTTCCTTCCATGGTATAATGAGTAGTCTTGTATTTACATCATTCTTCTGGAAAAGAATGGGATTATCTATGATATAATAAAATATATATTTTACAGACATATATTTTACAGACCGGGAGGGCATTCGATTGGAGAAGCATGTCATTATCAATGTGACTTCCCTGCAGCGGGACGAGAACGGAAAGGATGAAACCATTTCCCTGGAAACTCCAGGTATTTACGGAGAGGACGGGGATATGCAGTACATTACTTACCGGGAGACGAAGCTGGCAGGTATGGAAGGTACCACCACCACCCTCCGCATATATGACGACCACATCAATCTCATCCGGGACGGCAGTTTCCTGCAGAACCAGGAGTACCGGCTGGGGGAGAAATCGGAGTCCGGTTATGTGACGCCTATGGGAATGATGAAAATTACCGTGGTTACCCGGGAAATTGAAAATTCCATCGTCCATGGCAAGGGGCGCATGCGCCTTTCCTACGATGTGGAGCTGGAAGGTCTGTTTACCCATTTGAATGAAATTATTGTTGATGTTCGAGAGGATCCGGAATATTCATGGAAGTCAGAGAAGAACTGAAAGAACTTATTGAAAAGGCGAAGGACGCTGCCATTGCCGCCGGCGAGCTGCCGGAAGGGGACTATGCCCCGGTACAGCGCCTTGAAGTGCCGAAGGAAAAGGAATTCGGCGATTATTCTACCAATGCAGCCATGCAGTGGGCCCGGACGGCCCATAAGGCGCCCCGCATGATTGCGGAATCCATTGTGAAGTACATGGATACGCCTCTGGTGACCCGCATGGACATCGCCGGCGCCGGATTTATCAATTTCTTCCTTGCCAGGGACACCGTTTACAGCGAACTGAAGAATATCCTGGCAGCAGGCCCTTCCTACGGCGACCTGCCGAAGGATAAGAAGGACTGCGTCCTGGTGGAGTACGTTTCCGCCAACCCCACGGGCCCCCTTCATATCGGCCATGCCCGGGGTGCTGCCTACGGCTCTGCCCTGGTGAACCTGCTCCGCGCCGCCGGCTATGATGTGCTGTCCGAATACTATGTGAACGATGCAGGCAACCAGATCGACCATCTGGCTGAATCCATCAATGCCCGCTACCTGCAGCTGAACGGCATTGACGCCGAGATTCCCGATGACGGCTACCATGGCCAGGACATTGTGGAAACCGCCCGCCATATTCTGGAAAGGGACGGGAAGAAATACCTGGACATGGACGAGAAGGAAAGACTGGAAATCTTCAAGGAAGTGGGCCTGAAGGAAAAGCTGGCCGCCCTGAAGAAAGACCTCCACGATTTCAACGTGGACTTTGACAACTGGTTCTCCGAAAAATCCCTGTACCCCGACCAGGTGAATGCAGCCCTGAAGGTACTGAAGGACGAAGACAATATGTATGAAAAGGACGGCGCCCTGTGGCTACGTACCACCAAGAACGGCGACGACAAGGACCGGGTAGTGATTCGCACCAACGGCGTGCCCACCTATTTCTGCTCCGACATCGCCTATGTAGGAAATAAAATCCGCCGGGGCTACAACAAGCTCATCGACATCTGGGGCGCTGACCACCACGGCTACATCATCCGTCTGAAGACGGCCATGAAGTTTCTGGGCTACAACCCCGACGACTTTGAAATCATGCTTCTCCAGATGGTCACCCTCCTTCGGGACGGGAAGCCGGTGAAAATGTCCAAGCGTACCGGCGAGGCCGTCACCCTCCGGGAACTGATGGACGAAGTAGGCACCGACGCAGCCCGCTACTTCTTCTGCGCCCGCACCCTGGACTCCCAGATGGACTTTGACATCGACCTGGCCAAGAAGCACTCCAACGAAAACCCGGTATACTACATCCAGTATGCCAACGCCCGTATCCACAGCCTGTTTACCCAGGCAGAGGAAGCCGGCGTTTCCTGGGACAAGAGCTTTAAGGACACCGATTTCACAAAACTTACAGAAGAATGCGAACTGGATCTTATCAAGAAGATGGAAAACTACCATCAGCTCGTGGCCGGCGCCGCCCAGGAAAGAGCGCCCCAGCGCATTGCCAAATATGCCTATGAACTGGCAGCCCTCTTCCACCATTTCTACAGGGAATGCAGGATCCTGGGCGTAGACAGCGAAACCACCAAGGCCAGACTGGGCCTCATTACAGCCGTACAGTATATCCTGGTCCATGCCCTTCATATCCTGGGGCTTTCGGCACCGGAACATATGTGATAGATTTTTTCCATTGAGTCAACCATTTCATAAGGAGGTCCCATGACTAAATACATCTTCGTAACCGGCGGCGTTGTTTCGTCCCTGGGCAAAGGCATTACCGCCGCATCCCTGGGCAGACTTCTGAAGAACAGAGGATACAAGGTTACCATCCAGAAATTCGATCCCTACATCAATATCGACCCGGGCACCATGAGCCCCTACCAGCACGGCGAAGTATTCGTCACCGACGACGGTGCCGAAACAGACCTGGACCTGGGCCACTATGAACGATTCATCGACGAAAACCTGTCCAAGGCCTCCAACGTCACCACTGGCAAAGTTTACCAGTCCGTCATCAACAAGGAAAGAAAGGGCGAATACCTGGGTTCCACCATCCAGGTCATTCCCCACATTACCAATGAAATCAAGGACCGGGTCCTCCGGGTAGGAAGAAACGACAATGCAGACATCGTTATCACCGAAATCGGCGGTACCGTAGGGGACATCGAATCCCTCCCCTTCCTGGAAGCCATCCGCCAGGTGAAGAAAGACGTACCTAACAGAAATGACGTACTCTACATCCACGTCACCCTGGTGCCCTACATCGAAGCAGCGGACGAACTGAAATCCAAGCCCACCCAGCACTCCGTCAAGGAACTGCGCTCCATCGGCATCCAGCCGGACATCATCGTATGCCGCACCGTGAAGGCCCTCCCCGACGACATGAAACGGAAAATCGCCCTCTTCTGCGACGTGGAACCGAATGCCGTCATCAACAACCTCACTGCCAAGAGCATTTACGAAGTACCCCTCCTCCTGCAGGAAGAAGGCCTTGACCGCATTGCCCTGGAAAAACTGGGACTGGACGACAGCCCCTGCGATATGAAAGACTGGAAAGCCATGGTGGACCGCATCCTCTCCGCCGACAAGACCGTGGACATCGCCCTGGTAGGCAAGTACGTGGAACTCCATGACGCCTACCTCTCCGTAGTGGAATCCCTCTCCCACGCAGGCTACGCCTTCGGTACCAAAGTGAACATCCACTGGATTAACTCCGAAGTACTGGAAGAAGAAAAACCGGACCTTCGCGAAGTATTCAAAGGCATCGACGGCATCGTAGTGCCCGGAGGCTTCGGTTACCGCGGCGTAGAAGGCAAGATCGAAACCATTAAGTACGCCCGCACCAACAACATCCCCTTCCTGGGTCTCTGCCTGGGCATGCAGTGCGCCGTCATCGAATTTGCCCGTGACGTATGCGGCATGAAAGACGCCAACTCCACCGAATTCGATGCAGAAACCCCGTACCCCGTCATCGACCTTATGCCTGACCAGGAAGACGTCACCGAAAAAGGCGGCACCATGCGCCTCGGCATCTACCCCTGCAAACTCACCGAAGGATCCAAAGCCCGGGAACTCTACGGCGGCCAGGAAATCGTATACGAAAGACATCGTCATAGATACGAAGTATCCAACGCCCTCCGTCCAGAACTGGAAAAAGCAGGCCTCTCCATCTGCGGCACCAGCCCTGATGGACGTCTGGTAGAAACCATCGAACTGAAAGATCACCCCTACTTCGAAGCCACCCAGGCCCATCCGGAATTCAAGAGCCGCCCCAACCGTCCCCATCCCCTCTTCGTAGGACTGGTGAAAGCAGCTATTGAACATCATAAAGGATAATAAAGCATCAAGAAAAGCACCGCGGAAGCGGTGCTTTTTTGATTTGATGGACAAGCCCCTTTAGGGCTTGAGGGTGCAGGCGCCTCTCGGCGCCCGGGTTCAAAAGGTTCAGAGGGTTCAAAGGGTGGTGGTGGGGCGCCTCTAATTTATAGATGGCGCCCTCTTATGATAAAACCTTTACAACCGCCCTGCGGGCGAGGGAAATGCAATATCGAGTAGAGATTATTCATCCCTCTCACACCACCGTACGTACCGTTCGGTATACGGCGGTTCGATTCTTTGGGCAGGAATATATTCCTGCTTGCCATTTCTTCCGCTTCCTGAAAATCATACTCAGCCCTCCTTTTCGTATCTTCGCCAGTTCCGCTATTTTCCGACAGGAAGTCAGTCCTATAACTGCATTCTGCTTCAACGTATGATTGTTCCTTTCACGGTTTACTTTGGCCGGAATCGTTCGGTCCTTCCCGCTTTCGCGGTACTATGATCTCTGCTGACTTCTCATGACAAATCTTTTTCAACCGTCTCCACTCGGTCCAGTTATACGACCTATCACTGCTTTGACGTCCATGAGACCTCCCCGGGTAAGAGTGTAATCTTTCGCCTCATCTATCCGCTTCATTTACAAAGCCTGGCCAAGACCATCGTTGGACTTCAGCATAGGGGGCTGCCTCATCCTGCCGGACTCTGCCTTCGTATGAAGTTTCTATTCGTCGGATCAAGGTTTTGCCTCCGGCTTCCTTCAGACCCCACCTCACGATGGACCCCTTGCCATTGGCTGTGTGCTTGTTATGGTCATACCGCACTAGGGACTTTCACCCATTAGATTACACCCATGCCGGGCGCACCCCCCTTTGGTGGCTGGCGCCAC
>DCJJ01000154.1:5139-6623 GCA_002320515.1 Dialister sp. UBA1703
TCCAGTTCCCTTGCCACCCCTATTCAGGGGGCAGAATAGGCCTCTCTATGTTTGCCTATAGAGTCAAAAGTTACGCTATGCTGAAAGCGGGTTGTTCTGCCCCCGCTTCCCTTTGGGGAAAGGTAGTGGCGCCAGCCACCAAAGAGGGCCGCATTTCCCTCGCGCCACAGGCGCGGTTGTATGGTTTTTACCAGCACACCAGCACCCTGGCACGCTACACCAGTTTTCTCAAACCGGCGCCCATTATGTTAAAAAGGCACTGCCTTCATTTACCATTTCCCCATTCCCTATCCCCCACTCCCCATTATTCCCAATTTCCATTATAATAGCAGAGACATCATTCATGACGGAGGTTTTTCATGATCAAAAAATATGCGGATCTGCTGCTGGCCGCGCTCTTTGCCGTTTTCACCGGCCTTTTCGTGCCCCTTTCCCCTTCCCTTCTTTGGGGAAGCATTCACTGGAATCTTCTGGGCATTCTTTTCTGCCTTATGGTCATTACGGCGGAAATCGGGAAATGGGGGATTCCCCGGGCCCTGTGCCTTCGTTTTTTCTCCGGAAAGGGGACGGTGCGGCAGATGGCACGCTTTTTCATCTTTGCCTGCTTTTTCTCTTCCATGGTGATTACCAATGACATAGCCCTCATCATTTTCGTTCCCTTTTCCATTGCCACCTTTCTGGAAATCCGGGAGCGGGCACCTCTCATTCCCCTGATTACGCTGGAAACCATAGCCGCCAATATGGGAAGTATGCTCACGCCCATTGGAAATCCGCAGAATCTTTTCATCTACGACTACTACCATCTGCCCCTTTTCACATTCCTTTCCATCACGGGGCCTGTGGTTCTTATCAGCGGCTTTCTTATCTACATGGCAGGCCGTCTTTTCCCGAAACGTACCGTTTCTTCCCTGCCGCCTATGGAAAGGCCTCTGCCGAAGAAGAAATCCCTGCTCCTCCTGTTTCTTCTTCTCCTTTCCATCCTCCATGTCCTCCGCCTTCTTCCCCTTTCCCTTGTACTGGCGGTGGTGGTGCCAGTGATGGTGATTCTTGACAGGCATGTGTTCCTCCGGGTGGATTACAAGCTGCTTCTTCTCTTCGCTCTCCTTTTCATGGCCGTAGGAAATCTGGGACGCATGGACATGGTCAGCACCTGGGCCCGGGACGTCCTGGCGGGCCGGGAGTTCTGGATTTCCCTTCTTCTCTCCCAGTTCATCAGCAACGTGCCTGCCACGGTCATGCTTTCCCCTTATACGGAAAACGCAGCGCCCCTCCTTCTTGGTGTGGACATAGGCGGCCTGGGCACCCTCATCGCCTCCATGGCCAGCCTCATTTCCTTCAAGGCCTATACCAATATCCCCTCCGCCGGAAAAAAGGAATACCTGGCCGCCTTCTCCCTGTACAACCTGACCCTTCTCTCTGTGCTCATTCTGTGGTATGTGATGGTGTATTGTGCAAGAGGGTTTAGGGAAGCACTGATTAATTCA
>DCJJ01000154.1:6714-7191 GCA_002320515.1 Dialister sp. UBA1703
GGACGGGGCCTTTGGCCCCGTGGGTTGTGGCCGCCTATCAGCGGCGGGTTGTGTTCGCTTCGCTCAGGGGGCGATGGCCCTTCGGGCCGAGGGTTGTGGATTGCCCGTCTGGCAATAGTTATAAAGTCAGTGTTACGGGGCTTGCCTTTGTCATCATTGCTGTCCCCGTCATTTCGAGCAGTGGTACGTGCCGGTTTGAATCACTGCTCCATGGAGCCAGTGAAACGGAGCCGAGAAATCTCCCGGTAGAATGCTGCCTGTCGGCAGTCACACCAGTATAGAGTATCCTTTCGCCGCTTCCCCTCCTACATCCTTTGCCACTACGTGGCGTTCCCCTCAAGGGGACAAGACGTTACGGAGCCTGTTTTCTGTTGCTTAAGTCACGAAAAGCATAGCAGTAAATGAGCCGCCAGCCTGCTAAGGAAGCACTGATTAAATCATAGAGTCTGCTTTTATAAGAATTTTTATGCACTGCTT
>DCJJ01000154.1:7231-24208 GCA_002320515.1 Dialister sp. UBA1703
CAAGAACAAAAGCAGACAGTGATTTAATCAGCGCTTCCCTAAAAAACCGCGATGCCATGGATTTCCATGGTATCGCGGTTTTATCAGTCTACATTCTTTGTGCCGCCGGCATTGACAGTGGTGTCTCTGTCAATGTGCCAGCGGGTATTTATCCGTACTCTTCCGTCGGCGTCTCCGTCGCTACTGTAGCGGATTCTTCCGTCTCCGCCCATTTCCAGCACCGGTTTTCCTTCAGCCGTTTTCTTTTCTTCCCTGTAGCCCAGGGCTTCCAGTTCCCGGGCGTATTCTTTTTTGAGCTTCATGAGGCTTCCGTGGTCTTTATCGTTCCTGTCATGATGTTCCAGCATGTCCTTGATGACACTGGCCAGTTCGTAGCGGGTAATGCTGCCGCGGCGGAAGAAGTCTTCCGTGTAGGAAGGGGCTTTCCCTTCCCTGCACAGGGTTTCCACGGTTTTGTAGTCCCAGGAGGCGGGGCTCACGGCGTCGAAGGAGTTGGGAGCATACACATTGTAGGCAAAGCCTGTGATGGATGCCGCCGCCAGGAGGGCGGTGAGAAACATGGTCTTTTTCATATCAGTCACAAATCTTTTCTTCAATGACTTTCAGCAGTTCGTCCCTGCCTTCTCCTGAAAGGGAGGAGTAGGCAATGGGGGGAAAATCTCCAGGGAAATATTTTTCCAGAAGTTTCCTGTTCTTCACCAGTTCGTTCCGTTTCAGTTTGTCCCCCTTGGTGCCGATAACCAGAAGGGAGGGGGCGATGGAGCGGAGCCATTCATAGGCCTTGAGGTCGATGGGAAGGCCGGGATGGCGAAGGTCGATTAAAAGGCCGATCATCTGCAGGGTAGGCGAATGTTCCAGGTAGTCTGCAATGAAGGATGACCAGCTGTCCTTGTTCTGCTGGCTTGTTTTGGCAAAACCGTAGCCCGGCAGGTCTACCAGGTACCAGTCCTGCCGCACTTCTTTTTCTTCTTCCATCCGTCTGGACTGGATGGCGTAGTAGTTAATGGTTCTGGTCTTGCCCGGTTCCCGGCTTACAAAGGCCAGTTTCTTCCTTCCGCAGAGAGAGTTGATGAGGGATGATTTGCCTACATTGGACCGTCCGATGAAGGCGATTTCCTTCCTGCCGTCGTTCACGTACTGGCTGCGGTTCACCGCCGCCCGGAAATAGGCGGAAGAGAATATATGAAATTCATCCATTTTTTTGATTTCTGACAAGGGGATGCCTCCTTACTCCGGATCTGATGGGCCGCCTTTGCAGAAGCGCTGATTCATTCATACTGTCTGCTTTGATAAGCATAAAAGCAGACGGTGATTGAATCAGCGTTTCTTTATTTCAGAAGGGCGTGGCTGAGCACATCATCCACATTCTTTACATATACGAAATGAAGTTTTTCCCTGACGGACTCCGGCAGTTCTTCCAGATCCCGCCTGTTCTTTTCAGGAAGGAGGATCTGCTTGATGCCGAACTGGTTGGCTGCCAGCACTTTTTCCTTCACGCCGCCGATGGGAAGGACTTCGCCGGTAAGGGTGATTTCGCCGGTCATGGCGGTGTCGCCTCTTACCTTCCTTCCGGTGTAGGCGGAGGCCATGGCAGTAGCCATGGTGACGCCGGCAGAGGGGCCGTCCTTGGGAACGGCGCCTTCGGGCAGATGGATATGGGTGTCCAGGGTTTCATAGAAATCTTCCTTCAGGCCCAGTTCTTTTGCCCGGCTGCGGATGTAGGTGTAGGCCGTTTCGGCGGATTCCTTCATCACATCTCCCAGCTGCCCCGTAAGGATGAGGTTGCCCTTGCCCTTGATGGTGACCGCTTCCGTATCCAGTACTTCGCCGCCGGCCATGGTCCAGGCCAGTCCGTTCACCCTTCCTACGGCATCGGGATGTTCTTCGGCCATAGGCAGGAATTTCACGGGGCCCAGGTATTTTTCCAGTGTCTTGGCGGAAAGGGCGGGAAGGCTTTCGTCCTGAAGGACGATCTTCTTGCCTACCTTGCGGCAGAGGGAGCCGATGGTTCTTTCCAGTTCGCGCACTCCCGCTTCCCTGGTGTAGCCCTGGATGACGCGGCGGATGAGAAGATCGGAGAAACGGATGTCCTTCGCTTTGAGTCCATTTCTCTTCATCTGCCGTGGAATGAGGTACTGTTTGGCGATTTTCACCTTTTCCTCTTCCGTGTATCCCGTAAGCTCGATGAGTTCCATACGGTCCAGAAGGGCCGGCGGGATGGTGGATACCGTATTGGCGGTGGCCAGGAAGAAGACCTTGGACAGGTCGAAGGGAATATCGATGTAATTATCGTGGAAGGCTTTGTTCTGTTCCGGATCCAGCGCTTCCAGCAGGGCGGACGCCGGATCTCCCCGGAAGTCGGCGCCTACCTTGTCGATTTCATCCAGAAGGATGAGGGGATTTCTGGTCTTTGCCTGGCTGATGGCTTCGATGAACCGTCCCGGCATGGCGCCGATGTAGGTGCGGCGGTGGCCGCGGATTTCCGCTTCATCATGAATGCCGCCCAGGGAAATGCGGGCGAATTTCCGCCCCATGGCGTTGGCAATGGACTGGGCCAGGGAGGTCTTGCCTACGCCTGGCGGTCCTACGAAGCAGATAATAGGCGCTTTGGCATCCGGTGCCAGCACCCGCACTGCCAGGTACTCCAGGATCCGTTCCTTGATTTTTTCCAGGCCGTAATGGTCGTGGTCCAGTACTTTCTTCGCATCCTTCAAGTCCAGCTTGTCCCGGCTTTCCTCTGTCCAGGGGAGGCTGAAAATCCAGTCCAGATAGTTTCTGGCCACCGCCGTTTCCGCCATCATCGGCGGCATGGCTGCCAGGTGGTCGATTTCCTTGGAAAGTTTCGCCTTGTATTCTTCCGGAATGCCTGTCTCTTTCAGTTTCTTCCGGTATTCGTCCGCTTCCTTTTCCTGGCTTACCGTGTCTCCCAGGCGGTCGTGGATGGTCTTGATTTTCTGACGCAGGTAGTAGTCCTGCTGTTCTTTATCCATTTTGGCGCGGACATCGCCGTTGATTTCCGCTTCCAGCCGTCCGATCTGGATTTCCTGGTCCAGCATGCGGTGAACCAGGCGAAGCCGGTTCGTAATGTCCGTCTCTTCCAGTACGTCCTGCCGTTGTTTCGGCGACAGGATGAGCTGGGCGGACAGGAAATCGGCGGTTTCGCCGGGATCCGTAATGGCTTTCAGCTGTTCCATCTGCTCATCGGGAAGGCCCTGCTTCGTGTTGCGGAGCCATTCGAAGAATTCCTTCAGAAGGGTTCTTCTGTAGGCCTCTGCCCGAAGTTCATCGTCCGGGGCCGTTTCTTCCAGGTCATCCACTTCCGCCATGAGGCATCTTTCGCCGTTGTAGACGCTCCTGATTTTTACGCGGGACACCCCTTCTGCCAGTACCCGCACCAGCCCGCCGGGGAGCTGGAGCATCTGGCTGATTTTCGATACGGTGCCTACGGAGTATACGTCCGGCGTCTCTTTTCCGTCCCGTTCCAGGGCGGTTACGATATAGCGATCGCCCCGGCTGGCAAGGCGCACCGCGTCGGCCGAATCCTTCCTGCCTATGTCAAGGTTCACCGTCATTTTAGGATAAATTACAATGTCCTTCAGCGGTACCAGGGGCAGGGCGAGGCCATTGTTTTCAGTTGTCTGTTCACTCATATATGATTCCTCCATACTGGGGAAGACTGTTTTCATGACAGAGTTTCCCCAGTTTATTGTAACACATGGAAGAGCATAAATTCCTTATTTTATAAAAGGAAAATGAAAATTTATAATGGGACATTCCATCGGTCACAAAAGCCGGAGCCAGAGGGCATGAATGCCATCTGCTATGGATGGCATTCACGGCCTTCTGAAGCTCCGGCTCTTCGGAAGCACTGATTTCAGAAATTCAGCTGTCCTTCCTTGTAAGGATAGGTTCGGAATGGTTCTTTACCACATCTTCCGTTACAGTGCACTTGACCACGTCCTTCATGCTTGGGATTTCGTACATCACGTGCTGCATGATTTTTTCAATGATGGCACGAAGTCCTCTGGCCCCCGTATTCCTTTCAATGGCCTGGCGGGCAATGGCATGGATGGCGCCGTCATCAAATTCCAGTTCCACATGGTCCATGGCCAGCAGTTTCTGGTACTGACGGACAAGGGCGTTCTTCGGTTCGGTCAGAATCTTCACCAGGGCTTCTTCATTCAATGGATGGAGAGGCACGATGACGGGAAGACGGCCGATGAATTCGGGAATAAGGCCGAATTTGAGAAGGTCTTCCGGCTGTACCTGCTGCAGCAGTTCAGCCATGTCCTTTTCGTCCTTCTTTTCAATGTCCGCGCCGAATCCCATGACGCTCTTGGTGAGCCGGCGGTCGATGACCTTGTCAATGCCTGCAAAGGCACCGCCGCAGATGAAGAGGATGTTGGTGGTATCGATCTGGATCATTTCCTGGTTCGGATGTTTTCTTCCTCCCTGGGGCGGCACGCTGGCCACAGTACCTTCCAGAATCTTCAGCAGGGCCTGCTGCACCCCTTCGCCGGATACGTCCCTGGTAATGGAGGGGTTTTCCGATTTCCGGGCAATCTTATCGATTTCATCGATGTAGACAATGCCCCGTTCCGCTTTGTCGATATCGTAGTCTGCTGCCTGGATGAGGCGAAGCAGGATATTTTCCACGTCTTCCCCTACATAGCCCGCTTCGGTGAGGGTGGTGGCGTCGGAAATGGCAAAGGGTACGTCCAGGAATCTGGCCAGGGTCTGGGCCAGAAGGGTTTTGCCGCTGCCCGTGGGCCCCAGCATGATGATGTTTGACTTCTGCAGTTCCACATCATCCTCTTCCCCTTCGTGCTCGATGCGCTTGTAGTGGTTATATACAGCCACGGCCAGCGCCATTTTGGCATCATCCTGTTCGATGACGTACTGGTCCATGTATTTCTTGATTTCTTCCGGTGTAGGCAGCTTGAAATGGGGCGCTGCCTTTTTCTTGTCTGCCTTCAGCTCTTCCCGAAGGATATTGGAGCACACTTCGATGCATTCGTTGCAGATATAGACGCCGGGGCCGGCAATCAGCTTCTCCACTTCGTCGCCGGAGCGGCCGCAGAAGCTGCAGACCGGAGTTCCTTCATTTTTCCTGTTCAATGGAAGCCTCCTTTATTTGGCAGTTACTTTCTGCAAATCATTGCGGGTGAGAATCTGGTCGATAAGGCCGTAGTTCTTCGCCATTTCAGCGGTCATGAAATTGTCCCTTTCCGTATCCCTGGCAATGGTTCCCAGAGGCTGGCCGCTGTGTTTGGAAAGAATGCCGTTCAGTTCCTCCCGAAGGCGCAGGATCTCACGAGCATGGATTTCAATTTCCGTAGCCTGTCCCTGTACGCCGCCCAGAGGCTGGTGAATCATAATATTGGAATGGGGCAGGGCATATCTCTTGCCCTTTGCGCCGGCGGTCAGGAGGACGGCGGCCATGCTGGCGCAGGAGCCGATGCAGATGGTGGATACATCGGGGCGGATATACTGCATGGTGTCATAAATAGCCAGGCCTGCGGTCACCACGCCGCCGGGGCTGTTGATATAGAGATGGATGTCTTTGGACGGATCTTCTGCTTCCAGGAAGAGGAGCTGGGCAATGATGACATTGGCCATGTGGTCTTCAATCTGGCCGTCCAGAAAAATGATACGGTCTTTCAGAAGGCGGGAGTAGATGTCATAGGATCTTTCTCCCTGGGCTGTCTGTTCAACGACAATCGGTACATATGCCATAGGTAACACCCTTTCTTTCTTGGACACAGGAACTTCACCTTGAAATTCCGATTTCCATATGGTCGAAAGAGACGCCGGTTATCCCCGCGTCTCTTTTTCCCAACGATTATCAGTTTCCTGATATTGAATTCAGTAGTGAATCATCTGCCCTGGGCGGAATTATTTGGATTCTGCCTGACGGATGGTTTCGATGATTTCAGCTTTCTTTGCTTTGGATTCCAGTGCAATGCCCTTTTCAGCTGCATAGGCTTTCAGGTCTTTCACTGTCATGGATTCAAAGTCGTCTTTCTTTTCTGCTGCAGGAGCTTCTTCAGCCTTGGGAGCTTCTTCTGCTTCTTTCTTGTCAGCTTCCGCTTTCTTGGCTGCGCCATAGATGAAAGCAGCGGCTTTCTTGCGGAGTACGGAGTTCACCAGCATACCTACGCGGCCTTCTTCCTGGATGACTTTCATTACATCCTTGGGGTCGGCATTGAACTGGTGAGCCATGCTGTAAACTTCCATGGAGAGGTCTTCGTTGGAAACGGTGAGGTCTTCTTTTTCAGCAATGGTTTCCAGAACCAGTCCCTGACGTACCTGTTCAGCAGCGGTCTTTTCATAGTTCTTGCGGAGCTGTTCCATGGTCTGGCCGATGTTCTTCAGGTAGTCGTCCATGGTAGCGTTTCTGGATTCAATGTTCAGTTTCATTTCTTCCACGATTTCGTCAATGCGCTGTTCCACCATTTCCTGGGGAATGTCTACTTTGGCATTGGCCACAGCCTGGTTGACGAGGGCTTCATGGTAAGCTTCTTCTGCCTGCTGGAAAGCCTGGAGCTGCATCTGCTGTTTTACAGCTGCCTTCAGTTCGTCCATGGTTTCAAACTGGCTGATGGATTTTGCAAATGCGTCGTCCAGTTCCGGAAGCTGTTTGCGTTTTACGTCACTGATATGAACTGCGAATTCTGCTTCCTTGCCTTTGAGGGCATCTACGAAGTAGTCTTCCGGGAAGGTTACCTTTACGGTTACGTCGTCGCCGGCCTTATGTCCTTCCAGCTGGTCTTCAAAGCCGGGGATAAAGCTCTGGGAGCCGATTTCCAGCGGATAGGTCTTGCCTTCGCCGCCTTCGAAGGGCTTGCCGTCAACGGTGCCTTTGAAATCAATAATAGCGAAGTCGCCTTTCTTCAGTTCAGCCCCTTCTTCTGCCTTTTCCATTCTTGCATTCTGTTCAGCAGCGCCTTTGAGCTGTGCCATGACCTGGTCATCGGTGATTTCCGGGTTTTCTTTCTTTGCTTCCAGGCCTTTGTATTCGCCCAGTTCTACTTCCGGACGTTTTACGAAGGTAACGGTGAAGGAAGCGCCTTCTGCTTCGGAGAATTTGTCATCCTTTACTTCGGGAGTGGTTACCGGAACCAGTTTTTCCTGGCGGAGTGCTTCTTCAATGGATTCATTGATTACAATATCCTTAGCTTCCGCTTCTACAGCTTCCTTGCCGAAATGCATTTCAAGGATCTTGCGGCTTGCTTTGCCTTTACGGAATCCGGGGATTCTTACCTGGTTGGCAATGCGGGCTACTGCTCTTTTGAATCCTTTCTGTACAACTTCAGCGGGCAGTTCAATGCCTACGGAAACCTTGTGCTGATCCAGTGCCTCTACTTTTACGTTCATAAAAAATATTCCTCCTTAAGTCGGCTTACCGACAAATGATACCTTGGTTGGTTCTTTCAGTGCACGATAAATCGCAAGTTATATTTTAGCATAAAGAGTTTAAAAAAACAAATTTTTCGATAATCCCGGTGAGAAAAAGGGCGATTTCCCCCTTTTTTCCATTTTTTCTATTTATGAAATGAAATTCTTCTCCCTGTCTTCCGCCATATGGAAGAAAAGAGAGGGGCCTCCCCCCTGGCCTTCCCCCTTTCTTCTGGCCAGATAAAGCTCCGACTGCAGGGCCTCTTCCTGCAGTTTTCCCACCATAAGCTCGCCGCTCTTCTCAAGCACCGTCAGGGGCACCAGGGCCGCCCCCAGGCCTGCCTCCGCCCATTCCCGGCAGGTTCTGGCATCATCGGCCACGCAGTACACATCGGGCTGGAATTTTTCCTTTTCGCATTCTTCCATAATGATTTTTTCCCACCGCCGGTACAGGATGAGGGGCAGTCCTGTGAGATCCTTTAAAAGGAAGGAACCGGGCTGAAAGGAAGGAAAGGCCTTTCCTGAAAGGCCTACGGCCATGGATGTCTTCTCCAGAGGCACCAGGTCCAGTCCGTAGAGGGAAAAGGGGGAACGGAGGAGGGACACATCCAGCTTCCCCTTCCTCAGCTGCTCCAGAAGCTCATAGCTGTTCCCTTCATGCACCTTCACCTGGATATGGGGGTAGCGGCTTTTAAACTCCCTCAGCAGGCCATAGAGCTTTTCATGGCCGCCGGAGGAGACCATGCCCAGATGAAGAATGCCCTGGTGCCCCGTTTTCAGATTGCTGATTTCCTCCCTGGCCGCGCTTTCCAGCTCCAGCATTTCCAGGGCATAGCGGTAAAGACGGCTCCCCGCTTCCGTAGGTACGATCTGCCTGGCCCCCCGTTCAAAGAGGGTGCTGCCAAGCTCCTTTTCCAGAAGATGCATCTGGCTTGACAGGGGCGGCTGGGAAATATGAAGTTTCCTGGCGGCTCCCGTAATGGTGCCTTCTTCAATAATGGCTTTGAAATATCTAAGCTGTCTCAGGTCCATCTATATCCTCTCCATATAGTTTTTAATTAAATCAATATTTTTCATATGCCTTTATAACTGCTATGATACATGTATTCCATTAAATATGCAACATTTCATTGAAAGCCGGATTAAAGGATACACATAAAATGAAAATGTATCCGCTGGTTAGAAAAACCGATGAAGTCGCTGCTTTCCGGAAAGGACGGAGAAAAATGAAATTATTACTGCAGCTGTTCCTTATATTTGCCAAAATGGGGGCCGTCACCTTCGGCGGAGGCTATGCCATGCTCCCCATCCTCCAGCGGGAGGTGGTGGACAACCACCACTGGGCCACGGAGGAGGAACTCATGGACTACTATGCCCTGGGCCAGGTGACGCCGGGCATGATTGCGGTGAATGTGGCCACCTTCATCGGCTTGAAGCTGAAAGGTTTCTGGGGCGGCATCTTTGCCACCATCGGCGTCATTACCCCTTCCATGATCATCATCACGGTGATTGCCATGTTCCTCACCCAGTTTGAGGAGAATCCCTACGTAGCTCACGCTTTCACCGGCATCCGGGCCTGCGTGTGCATCCTCATACTGGATGCGGTGCTGAAGCTGGGACGGAAATCGGTGAAGGATAAAAGAACCCTCCTCATTTTCATCGCCATCCTCCTTATTTCCCTCTTTGCTCCCGTATCTCCCGTATTCTCCGTCATCCTGGCAGGCACTGCAGGCTTCTTCCTCATGCCCCGGGCAGAAAAGAAAGAAGGTGCTTCCAAATGATGTGGCTCCAGATGTTCTGGGAATTTTTCAAGGCCGGTCTCTTTGCCGTTGGCGGCGGCCTTGCCACCCTTCCCTTCCTCTATGATATTTCCCAGCGCACCGGCTGGTTTTCCGCCGAAGACATTGCCAATATGATTGCCATTTCCGAATCCACCCCGGGACCGCTGGGTGTCAATATGGCCACCTACGCAGGCTTCCAGGCCATGGGCATGCCGGGAGGCATTTATACCACCCTGTCGTTAACGGCCCCCGCCATCATTGTCATTTCCATGGTGTATTCCATCCTGAAAAAATTCAGGGAATCGGAAATCATGGGCCGCATTTTCTACGGGCTCCGCCCTGCTTCCACCGCCCTCATTGCCGCTGCCGGTCTGGGGGTGGCAAAGATTTCCCTCCTGAACCTTCCCCTCTTTGAGGCGAGCGGCGCCCTGTCTGCCCTTTTCCGCTGGCCTTCCATTATGCTGGCCCTTCTGATCTATGCAGGGCTTGTGAAATTCCGGCTTCACCCCATCATTTACATTGTCATCTCTGCCGCTGCCGGCGTGGCCCTGGGTCTTTAAAATACCTGTTCCTGCACACAAAAAGGCTATGAAGAATGCTGCATTCTTCATAGCCTTTTCCAGTTCTTCCTAGGCCCGGAGGATGGATTTCAGGAATGCCTTTGTCCTTTCGTTCTTCGGATGGTCGAAGACTTCCTCACTGGTGCCTTCCTCTTCCACCCGTCCGTCTACCATGAAGAGGATACGGTCGGACACGGATTTGGCGAAGGCCATTTCATGGGTAACGATGGCCATGGTCATGTTTTCATCAGCCAGCTGCTGGATGGTCTTCAGCACTTCCCCCGTAAGTTCCGGATCCAGAGCCGAGGTCGGTTCATCAAAGAGCATGATATCCGGGTTCATAGCCAGGGCTCTTGCAATGGCCACCCTCTGCTTCTGCCCGCCGGAAAGACTTCCGGGGTATACGTCCTTCTTGCTGAGAAGGCCTACCTTCCCAAGGAGTTCCTCCGCCACAGGCCGGATTTCCTCTTTCTTCATGCCCTTCACATAAATGGGCGCCGCCATGACGTTGTCGATGACCGTCATATGGGGAAACAGGTTGAAGGACTGGAACACCATGCCCATTTTGCTCAGAATCTTTTTCTGCTGATTCTCATCGGCATAAACCATGGCCCCGTTATTTTCCTGTGCCAGATAATCGCCGTCCACCATGATGGAGCCTCCCTGGATGGTTTCCAGGTGGATGAGGCAGCGGAGCAGCGTACTCTTGCCGGCGCCGGAGGGGCCGATGATGGAAAGGACTTCCCCCTTTTCCAGAGACATATTCACGCCGTGAAGGATGGTAAGTTTGCCGAAATCCTTCCGGATATTTTTCATTTCAATAAAGCTCATTCCCATCCCCCTCATTCTTCATAAACAGCATACCGCTTTTCCACATAGGCCAGAATCTTTGTAAGAACTGCGGTGCATACCAGGTAAAAGACAGCAGCCACCAGGAAAGGGGTGGTGTCGAAGTCCCGCTGCACGAAGGCACGGGTAACGCGCATGAGGTCGTTCATGGCCAGGATGTACACCAAGGATGTGTCCTTCAGAAGGGTAATGGTTTCATTGCCCAAAGGCGGGATGACCCGTTTAATCACCTGGGGAAGGATGATGTGCCACATGGTCTGGCGGTAGCTGAAGCCCAGCACCTTGGCCCCTTCATACTGGCCCTTGCTGATGGACTGGATGCCGCCTCTGAAGATTTCCGCAAAGTAGGCGGCGTAGTTGGCCACGAAGGCAATGATGGCCGCAGGAAAATCGCTCACCTGCACATGGAGCATGAGAGGCAGGCCGTAGTAGATGAACATGATCTGCAGCATGAGGGGCGTTCCCCGCATGAGGTAAATATACATGGCCGCCAGTTTCCTGAAAATCACCACATGGGAAATGCGGACCATGGCCAGCAGAATCCCGATAGGCAGTGCCAGCACAAAGGTAAGCACAAATATCTTTGCCGAAACAGCCAGCCCGGAAAACATATTGGGCAGAATGTGAACAATATAATCCATCAGTAACTCCTTAGTAAAACAGGGAAATAGAAACTCCCTTTGATGCATGCATGAATATCATACACTGCCTTCATTCATTTAACAAGATAGAGAAACAGAATTTTTACATAAAAGGAAAATCACCGGAGGGGCTGGCCCGCTCCGGTGATTTTCCTTCCCGCCTGCGGGGCAGGAAATTTTTCTTATTTCAGCACTACATCCTTGCCGAACCACTTCTGGGAAATCTTGGCAGCTTCCCCGTTGGCAATGACCTTGTCAATGCCCTGATTCAGGAGATCCACCAGCGCCTGGTTGTCTTTCTTAATGCCGATGGCGAAGGTATCCTTGGATACCTGGTCCGGCAGTTCGCGGAACTGATCCGGTTTCTTTGTCATGTAGTATTCATTCAGCACTGTGTCAGCCAGTACGGCATCGCAGCGTCCGCTTTCCAGATCCATGAAGCAGGCGGTGAGATCCGGATAAGCCTTGACTTCCGCAAAAGCGGCCTTCAGCTGGGGATCCCGGTTCAGCGCCGTTTCTGCCGTAGATGCTTCCTGAATGGTAATCTTCTTGCCCTTCAGGTCCGCCATGCTCTGGGCGGGGGAATCCTTCAGCACTACGAATTCCTGGATATTATCCATGTATGGCTTTGTGAAAGCCAGTTTCTTCTGTCTTTCCGGCGTCATGGTGAAGCCGTTCCAGATGCAGTCGATGCGGCCGGAATTCAGTTCCGTTTCCTTGGAAGCCCAGTCAATGGGTTTGAATTCGATGGGCACGCCGATTTCCTTGGAAATCGCTTCCGCCATGTCGATATCAAAGCCTACGATTTTGCCGCTGTCATCACGGAAACCCATGGGAGCGAAGGTATCATCCATGCCGGCTACGATTTTCGTTGGCTTTGCACCGGCAGCAGCAGCCTTTGCTGCGCTTCCTGCCTTGTTGTCCCCGCCGCAGCCTGCCAGAAGACCAGCGGCACCCAGTGCCAGAACCCCTGCAATGACCAGTTTTTTCAGTTTCATAATAATTACCTCTCTTTATTACTTTATTTCGTTAAAGAATTGCTATGACAATATATTAGCTGATTCTCCTCTTTTTGTCAAGATGAAAATAGACGCCTGCCATAAATTTTCCCTGCCCCTGTTTTTACCTTTCTTTTACAAGACCACGCCATATGCCTGTCCCTGCCTGTGCTATAATAAAAAAGTGAAAGATGAGGACATACACATGAATACACCTATTACGTTTAACCTGACCATCGGCAGCCGGAAGCCCCATTCCGGCACCCAGAAAATCTGCCCCTTCTGCCATCCGGAAAAACTGACCGGTATTCTGGAGAAGCAGGGCGACATCATCTGGCTCATGAACAAATTTCCTGTCTTTGAAGAAACCTGGCCCACGGTGATTGTGGAAACAGCGGATCATGACGGAGAACTGACCACCTATAAGCCGGAAAAGCTGCATGAGATAATAACCTTTGGCCTTTCACGCTGGCTGAAGCTGGAGAAAGACAAAAGGTTCAAGTCTGTCATCTATTTCCGCAACTACGGCCCCGGATCCGGCGGTTCCCAGCGTCACCCCCACTCCCAGATCATCGGCCTCAGGAACTACGACTACCGGGACAACATCCTGGGAGAAAATTTCCTGGGCTCCCTGGTTCATGAAGACAGCGACTGCTATGCCACCATTTCCGACTATCCCTTAAGCTGCATGGGAGAACTGAACGTGACGCTGAAGAAAGACGGCTCACCGGACCGGTTTGCCGACACCATCCAGACCCTGGCCCGCTTCGTGCTCCATGACTTCCCTCTCCCCTGCACCAGCTACAACATTTTCTTTTACCACTACATGAAACATATCCATGCCAAAATATTCCCCCGCTACTCTGCCAGCCCCCTGTACATGGGCTACCGCATTACCCATGTCATGGACGGAGAAAGCAAAAGGCGGATGATGGAAACTCTGGCATCTCCCGCCTACTTTGGAGAATCAATTCTATGAAATTATACGCTTTCAGCGATTTCCACCTGTCCGGTGACCCGCCCACCAAACCCATGGACATTTTCGGCGCCCACTGGAAAAACCACAGAGAAAAAATCATAACCGCCTGGCTTCAGACCATACAGGAAGATGACACGGTCATCATGGCCGGCGACTTATCCTGGGCCATGAACATGGACGACGCCATTGCCGACCTGAAAATGCTGGGCCGCCTGCCGGGACGGAAAATCGTGGTTCGCGGAAACCACGACTACTGGTGGGACACAGTCACCAAAATGACAAGAATGACCGGCGGCATGCTGGAATTCCTTCACAACTCCACCATCGTCACAGGCCAGGTAGCCCTGGCCGGCACCAGAGGATGGCTTTCGGAAACCTCCCCCAAACTGACAGAGACCGACAAACCCATCATTGCCAGGGAAGAAGGGCGGCTGGAGCGGTCCCTCCAGCTGGCGGAAAAAACCGGCGCCAGCCGCATGATGGCAGTGCTCCATTATCCCCCCTTCGATGAAATGAGACGCCCCTCCCACATGATAGAAATCATGAAGAAATACCATGTCACCGACTGCATTTACGGCCATATCCACGGGGCTCCCAATTTCGTAAACCTGCCGGAGGAACTGGAGGGCATCAAGCTCCACCTCACCTCTGCGGACTACCTGGACTTCAAGCCCCATTTCATCTGCAACCTGGAGGATACCCATGTATAAACTGGCAGAAAGCCGCCTGCTGGCGGGTCAAATCTACGGCGACAGCCGGAACGGGGAATACATCTACCTTCCCGGAAGCGAACTGGACGCCGCCTCTCCCATGCTGGTCTACGAAAAAGAAGACAGTCGAAGGGACGTAACCATGGAAGAAGCACTGGACATCATCGAAAAGCGGAGTTTAAAGCCTGCCGTCCATCCCCGGCTTGGGGAAAATACCTTTCACTAGAAATAAAAAACTTCGGACCCCTGAAGGAATCCGAAGTTTTTTCATGCACCAAAAAGCCTTTTAAAAAAGAGAAGCACCGGCAGCGGAAGTAAAGCAGCTCCCAGCCACGTCAGTCGGCTCATGATGCCGGGAAGAGACACTTCCCTGCCCCGCCGGTTATCCGAAAGCCCCTGCCGCGCCACCTCTTCTGCTGTCAGCAGACCAAGGGGATGAACAGCTGCCCCCGCCTTCTCCATAAACTCCGTATCGCCGATCCAGTAAGGGCAGAGCGCGGTAACCACAATTCCCCAGCCTTTCAGTTCTCTGCAGAGAGAACTGCTGAAAGAAAGAAGAAAACTCTTCGAAGCGCTGTACACCGAAAGTCCCGGCAGAGGCACAAAAGAAGCTGCAGAGCACACATTGATAATACCAGAAGCCCCCTTCATATAAGGAAGACAGAGTCTGGTGAGCTTCATGGGCACCTCTGCGTTCAGTCTGACCATGTCCTCCATATCCTTCAAAGATTCCTCCTCAAAAGAAATGGCTGACCCCCGCCCTGCATTATTTACCAGAAGAGCAATGGCCGGCCTCTCCTCTTCCAGGAGCTTTTTCAATGATGCAAAGGAATCCTCTGCCAGAAGATCAAGAGAAAGGGCCCTTCCCTTCACAGGAAGCTCTCCGGCCAGCCTTTCCAGATTTTCCCTTCTCCTGGCAATGAGCCATATTTCATCGATGCCCCCAAGACGGCCTGTTTCAATGGCAAAAGCCCGGCCCAGCCCGGAAGAAGCGCCGGTAATGACAGCAATCTTTGCTCCCCTCATGGTTCCATCATCAGCACCGCCATGTGGCGCCCGGTCTTTCCCTTTTCCTTCCGATAGGAATAAAAGAAATCATTATCAGTCCAGGTAGAAATATGGCAGTCCTCGATATGATTCTCCAAAAGGCCCGCCTTCCTCATGAGATAGTGATTGGCCTTGGCCAGACCGAAAAGATACTTCCCATCTCCCTTATCCCGAAAGAGGGAAGGCCATTCCGCCCTGCTGAAAAGAGGTCTCATATCATCGATAACCTCTTTTCCCACTTCAAAATCCATCAGGCCAATGGCAGGACCAATGGCACCTAATATATCTTCCCTTCTGGAATGAAATCTCTCCACCATCAGTGATACCGTTTTCCCTGCTATATCTCCGGCAGTTCCCCGCCAGCCGCCATGGGAAAGGGCGCAGACCTTTCTTACCGGATCATAGAAGAAAAGAGGCGTGCAGTCTGCATAATTCATGGTAAGCGGCACATCAGGAGAAGAAGTAATGAGACCGTCCGTATCGGGAATAGCCGTATCAAGGGAAAAAGCGCCACGGCCCCGGTCCTCTTCTGAAACCTCCTCGATATGAGTACCATGTACCTGCCGGCAGTTGATAAGCAGCCCTTCATCCAGCCCCAGGGCCCGGCAGTACCGCTTCCGGTTCTCCAGCACATCCTCTGCCCGGTCCCCAACATGAAGCCCCATGTTCAAACTGGTAAAAGGAGGCCTGCTCACGCCGCCCTTTCTGCAGGACACCGCCGCCTTTAGCGGAAGCCCCTGAAAAATGGAAAATGTAAGAAATGAAATATATCCCTTATTCTGTACAGGCAATTTCATACCTCCTTCAAAACATCAAGAGAACCCCACAGCTTCAAAATCACCTCAGTCATATCCGATGGCATGGGGGCATAGAGCCGAAGAGGCATCCCCTTTCGGGGCTGGCGGAAAGCAACAGACCAGGCATGAAGGGCCTGCCGCTTCATCAGATCCAGGGAGCCGCCGTATAAATCATCTCCCAGAAGAGGATGGCCCAATGATGAAAAATGAACCCGTATCTGGTGCGTACGTCCCGACCTCAGATGAATCAGAAGAAGACTGGCCTCATCAGAAGACGCCAGCACCCGATATTCCGTAGCCGCCCATTTTCCATCAGGCCGTACCATCCATTCCACAATACTTCCGGGCTTCCGGCCGATAGGTTTTTCGATAACCCCTTCCGTGGGCTCCACCCGGCCCGAAACAAGAGCCACATACTGCCGATAAATGCAGTCATGACTCTTTGACAGCTCATACTGCCCCATGGCAGACTTCGCCACCACCACCAGCCCCGTAGTATTCCGGTCCAGCCTGTACACTGGATGAATCCCGGCATCCCTGTGATTCCTCTCAAAATAACCGGCCACTGCGTTCACCAGCGTATCATGGGTATTTCGGGACGTAGGATGAATAATCATGCCGGGTCCCTTGTTTACTACCAGCACATCCTCATCCTCATACACGATGGAAAGAGGAATATCCGAAGGCACCACCTCATTCTCCTCGCTCCAGGAAAGAATCACCTCGTCGCCTTCATGAAGGATTGTGCGGGCATTATGGATCACCTCGTCATTAATCAGCACCTTCCCATTCCACTTCACCCGCTTCCAAAGGGCAGAAGAAAACTCCCGCTTCCCCTTGATAAACCGCCGAAGCTCCTGCCCCTCATGGTCAGAAGCCACCTGATAGCGAACCTCCATCCCCGCCTCCTGTTCCACTGTAATCATAGAAATAAAGATTGACTCCATTATACCCTGTAAAGAGAAGGATGTAAAAAAGGAAAGAGTTAATATGGGACACGCCTTCAGCGTGAGGGTTGACGGGACTTCGTCCCGAGGGTTATGGCCGCCTGATGGCGGCGGGTTGTGTTCGCTGGCGCTCAGGNNCAGGGGGCGACAGCCCTATCGGGCAATCATTATATAGTCAGCGTTACGGGGCTGGCATTTGTGTCATCATTGCTGCCCCGTCATTTCGAGCAATGGGAAGCGCCGGTATGAATCAGATAGTTTCGTGGAGCC
>DCJJ01000025.1:0-1315 GCA_002320515.1 Dialister sp. UBA1703
AAACCGAAGCCACGGAGATAGTAATTATCGACAGTCAAATGAATTACCGAGGAAAACTTGACACTTACCTTTTTTTCTTTCACCCGGTGTTATAATAATAAAGACGAGATGTACTGAAAGTTATTTCTCCCAAAGGAGGTCTTATGAAGCACCAGGAACATTTCCCCTTAAATGATAAAGAGAAAGCGCTTCTCCATATGGAAGAGGAAAAGCTGGGCCAGCCCCTGAAGGAACTCACCGGAGGCCCTGCCTACAGCATGTGCTTTGCCTGCGGCACCGACAATCCCATAGGGCTCCATCTTCATTTCTTTTCCATTCCCAAAGGCTGCCTTGCCTTCTTCACCCCTTCCCATGAACACCAGAACTACAATGACCGCATGCACGGCGGCCTCATTATGACCCTCATGGACGAGGTCATGGGAAATTATCTCTTCCTCACCACCGGGGTGCCTGCCTACACCGGCAAAATGGAATCCCGCTTCCGCTCCCCCGTACTCATCGGGGAGACGGTGAAGGTCATCTGTCATGAGGTGAAACGAAAAGGCCCCCTGGCGGTCCTGGAAGCCCAAGTGCTCCACGAAGACGGTACGGTGGCTGCAGAAGCCACATCCCACATGATGTTTGAACAGAAAGGATGATAGAAATGGCAAAAGAAGAAATTCTTGAAAAAGTTAAGGAAATTATGAATGCCCCCCCAGCTGCTACGAAGGGCTGAAAAAGGTGTGTGAGGCGTATCTCAAAGCTGCCGGAACAGCGGACGAAAAGGAAGCGGCCCTCACCCTCAAAAAGGAACTGAAGGAAGACGTATGCTCCATCGACCAGGTCATCCCCTTCTTTGAATCGGAAGAGGGAGCCAAAGTCCTTGGCGCCGATACAGCCAAAGGCCTGGCAAAGGCCGCGCACGAAGCAAAGGCTAAGGGTGTGAAATACTGCATCTGCCCCGCCTGCACCGCCGGCGGCTGGCTCCTTGACCACGAATCGGAATGGTAAGAAAAAAAGGCTGTGAAAAAATGATTTACATTTTTTCACAGCCCCTTTTGTATACATAAATTTTCACGGAAATTGGCCAAATGACAGTCTGCTTCCTGCCTCTACGTCATTTCGAGCGATGCTGTATGTATTTATGGATGATAATGCCTTTTGTTCTATTGAGGCTCTGAGCCGAAAAATCTCCTGCCACCATGCTGCTTGTGCCATTAGGATGTGGGATTTCTCCACTCCACTGCGCTGCGGTCGAAATGACAGTGAGGTGGAGTGGCAGCGGTGTCATTTCTGTATTTTTCACAGCCCTTTTTTAGGGAAGCACTGATTAATT